>CAYTOE010000087.1:0-7488 GCA_964439255.1 uncultured Aquificales bacterium | reverse complement strand
AGATTTGTAATGGGAACACTTCTTTTAATATCTATGGTTCTGATAAACACAGGTTTTGAGTGGGGTAAATATATAGTTTATTTCATCATTTTTATGCTTTACCTTTCAGCATTTACAGGATTCTGTCCTTCAGATGCTGTATTTGAGAAGTTATTTGGAAAAAAAGAAGGTTAATATATGAAATTTATACATATCAGTGATACACATTTAGGATACAGTCAGTACGGCCTCAATGAAAGGAGGAATGATTTCTTAGATGTTTTTGAGGAGGCTGTAGATTTTGCCATAGATAAAAATGTGGATTTTATTATTCATTCAGGTGATTTTTTCCATACTTCAAGACCTTCAAACCAGACATTTTTGGAGAGCATAAGGCTTTTGGAAAGGTTAAAGGAAAGAAAAATCCCTATTTTTACAATTTCAGGTAATCATGATAGGGGAAGTCAGGTAAGGGATATCTCTCCCCTTTCTATTCTCGAACCTGTAGGACTGAAGGTTGTTGATACGGGTTTTATAGAGTTTGATGGGGTTTTTATAGGAGGATTAAAGTACATATCAAAAGCTGGTTTAAAACAGACAAATGGTATAAGGCCTATACTGGAAAGTTATTTAGAAAAATTACCAGATAATGGATTTAAAATACTTATGCTCCATCAGGAATTCTCTCCTCTTTTTCCAGCTTCTGAGCTTTACCTTGAAAACGAACTTCCAGAAGGGTTTAACTATGTTGGTATAGGCCATTATCATATAAGACAGGAGCCCAAAAATATAAAAGGTTCAACGGTTGTTTATCCAGGCTCAACAGAGTTTACAGCTTACAACGAAAATGAAGAAAAGGAAAAAAAGGGATTTTATCTTGTAAATGTTGAAAATGGAAAAATTGAATCTGAATTTTTAACTTTTTTAAGGAGCAGACCTTTTATATCCATTGATTTTGATGAGGAAAAGATACAGGAAACTGTTGAAAATCTGAAGAGAGATGTGGAAAAACTTTTAGATGAAAAGAGGAAAAAACCGGTTGTTATTTTTAGAGGTACATTAAAAAATTTAGAATTAAAAGACCTTACAAATTTGCTTGAAAATTCCGGATTAAATGAGGAAAAGGTTCTCCATTACAGATTTAATCTATCAAGGGAAACTGAAGATGTGTCTGGAGTATCTATAGAAGGGATAGAAACAGATGTTATTATGAATAAACTGAGAGAATTGATTAAGGAAGAAGAAATATTTTTTGTAGTTGAGGAAGCAATAAAAAGCCTCCAGATTCTTGAAAATACAGATGAAATGAAAAAATTTTTAAAAGAACATCCAGAAATACTTGATTTTTAATCAACTTTAACAACAATTTTTCCAAAAAACTGTCTTGACAGGAGTTTTTCATAAGCCTTTTTTGTTTCCTCAAAAGAAAAGACTGAATCTATAACAGGTTTCAGATATTCAGGGAAAAAGTTAAGGTAATGGGAAACTTCTCCTTTAGTTCCCATATAAACTCCATGGATATCTATATTCTTCCCAAAGACAGTTCTGAGGTTGATTTTTGGTTCTCCACCGGTTGTAACACCAAATGTTATAACTTTACCCCCTTTTTTAACTGATAAGATAGAACCGTTAAATGTTGCTTCTCCTATATGGTCTACAACGATATCACACATCTTGCCATCGGTGATTTTCTTTATCTCTTCTGGAAAATCTTTTTCCCTGTAGTTAATAACAAAATCTGCTCCTATCTCTTTTGCTTTTCCAATTTTCCAGTTATCCCCAACAGTTGTTATAACAGTTGCGCCGTGCATCTTTGCTATTTGAATACCTGCTGTTCCTACTCCGCTTCCTCCTCCATGAATTAAAACTGTATCTCCAGGCTTTATATTTCCCCTTGTTACAAGGGAATGCCACATTGTTGTGTAGGTTATACCTATAGATGCTGCTTCTTCAAATGAAAGCCCTTCAGGTTTCTTAAAAACATTTACAGCAGGTACTTTGACATACTCAGCCGATACACCATCTGTTAAAACCCCTAAAATGGAGAAGTTCTGGCACTGGTTATCCCTGCCAGATAGACATTCTTCACATACTCCGCATGAGAGACCTGGATATACAATAACTTCATCACCTTCTTTTATATGTTTCACCCCTGAACCTACTTTCTCAACTATTCCAGATGCGTCTGAGGCAAATATATGGGGCATTGGAATTGGGACAGGGTATTTTCCTTCCATAATCCATATATCAAGGTGATTGAGAGAAAAAGCTTTTACTCTTACTAAAACTTCATTTTCTTTAATTTCTGGAACAGGGAAATCACCGATTTTTATATTTTCATAAGAACCATGTTTATCATAATAAAGAGCCTTCATCTTTTTCTCCTACTTTAGTTTTATTTTGTGAGCTTTACCTACAACCTCAAGGATATGGGAATAACCTTTCTTTTTAAGATGTTTTTCTAATCCTTCTATAACTTTTAAAGGTGAGTATGGGTCATAAAAGTTTGCTGTTCCTATCTGTACAGCAACAGCTCCAGCTAAAAAGTGCTGCATGGCATCCTGATAATTTGTGATACCACCGACGCCTATTATAGGAACAGAAGCTCCATACTTTTCATAAACCTGATAAATCATCCTGACAGCTATAGGAAGGATAGCAGGTCCAGACAGTCCCCCTGTTTTCATTGAGAGGATAGGTTCTTCTTTTTCTATGTCTATAGCCATTCCAAGTAGAGTATTTATAAGAACAAGACCATCAGCACCTCCTTCAACAGAAGCGGTTGCTGTATCAAGTATGTTTGTAACGTTTGGACTGAGTTTTATCAGAAGAGGTTTTGATGTAACATTTTTTAGTTTATAAACAAGGTTATAAAGGGTTTCAGGGTCTGAGCCAAAGGCTATTCCACCTTTTTTAACATTTGGGCATGATACGTTTAGTTCAAGTCCATGAACTCCATCTGTCTTATCTAAAAACTCTGCAACTTTAATGTACTCATCTTCGTCTTCTCCAAAGACATTTGCAAATATAACTGTGTCGTATTTTTTTAGCTCTGGGAGTATTTTTTTTGCAAAATATTCAACCCCCGGATTTTGTAGTCCTATTGTGTTCAGCATTCCACATGGGGTTTCAACTATTCTCTGGGGAGGATTTCCTGTTCTTGGTTTAAAAGATAATCCTTTAACAACAACAGCCCCAAGTTTTGATATATTGTAAAGATTTTGTGCAACCTCAAGACCATAACTAAAACATCCAGAAGCAGTCCAGACAGGATTCTTAAACCTTATACCGAAAAGTTCATAGGAAAGAGGATTATCAAGGGGTTTAACAGGGTTTATCAAAATCTCCTCCTGTTTTGGGCATTTTCAAAATTATACCAGATTAGTACCTGTAAACCCCCTGTACAACTTTACTTAAGAAAGAAACAAAATCTTTTGCTATAACCATTCTTGGAAGTTCATGAAAGTTTTTGGTTTTGTTCAGCACTCCTTTTTTAACAGTATAGGCTGTATCAAATATCTCTGATGTGATTCTAACAAGGGTTTCATCATAATGTCCAAAAGGATAGGCAAAATGTCTTACTTTTCTTCCTATGAGAGTTTCAAGCTCTTTTTTTGACCTTAAAAGTTCTTCTTTTACTCTTTTTTCTCTTTTTTCTTCAGTTTCAAACTCTAAAAATGAACTAAAATTTTTTTCAAGCTCTTTTTTTAATATTTCTTTCCAGTTTTTCTGTTTAAAGAAAGAGTCTTCAAGAGAATTTACAAAATCTTTTACTTCTTGCTTTAAAAAACCTCTTCTAACAGAGAGATTGTTCATATCTGGGAAAAGAGGATACCCTATTTTTGGCTCTTCTAACTGGGAAAAATCATCTGATTTTCCGTAGGCGTATATATTACTCCAATGTCCATTTTTACCATCATAAAAATCTATAATTCTGTCTTCATAAAACACTTTTGCATGGATTTCTCCATGTCCCCCAATTTCAAAAACATCTTTCATCTTATTTAGCTCTGCTACTGTAAGGAAATCCTGAGATTTTCCGTATTTTAAAAATGGATAGTTTGCACCACTGAAAGATTCCGGTTTTACAAGCTCATTTTTTGATACTTTACCTTTCCAGTAATCTTCAAGAGTCGGTCTTATCTTTTCTTCCCTGTTTAACCTTGAGGTTATCGGGAAAATAGTTGCTTTTAAACCGTGTTTTTTTAAAAGGGGATAAGCATAAACAAAATTATCAACATATCCATCGTCAAAAGTAATAACAACAGAGGGTTTCTTTGGTTCTTTTCCTGTAGAAATATATTCATACGCATCATCAAGGGAAATAACATCAAAAAAAGTTTTCAAAACTTTTAATTCCCAGTCAAAGGTGCTTGCAGCTACATCAAATCCCCATTTTGGGAGTATTTTGTGGTATAGAAGCACAAAAATATTATTTTTCATTTAGCATTTCCTCGAAAAGATTTATATATTTTTCAGCTGTTTTTTCTATAGAGTACCTTTTGGCGGTTTCAACAGCGTTTTTTGATATTTCCTGGTACTTTTCCTCTGGTAAATCAAAAATCATTCTGATTTTTTTAGAAAGAGAATCAAAATCACCAACATTAACTGAAAAACCGTTTTTTCCATCTATCAGATATTCATCAATTCCACCTGCAAGTGTTGATAAAACAACTTTACCTGTTGCCATTGCCTGTAAAAGAGCCCCTGCTATACCTTCAAGATAAGAAGACAAAATGAAGAAATCGGATGCATTTAGTATATCAGGAACATCTTTTCTAAATCCAAGGGCTAAAACTTTATCCTCTATTCCAAATTTTTTTGCTATTTCAGGGATATGTTTTTCTGTATTTATACCAACAAAAACAAGGATACCATCAACATCTGCTCTGTAAAAAGCTTCTACAAGCCTGTCCTGTCCTTTTACTTCAGGATTCCAGTTTGCAACATTAACAAAAACCTTTTTATCTAAAGGAAAACCAAGCTTTTTTCTCAACAACTCCTTTTTTTCCCTTTCAGGCTTGAATCTCGAAAGGTCTATACCACTTTCAATTGTTATCAGTTTTTCTGGTAAAAAATTTTTTTCTCTTAAATACATTTCAACATTTTTTGAAACAACAACAATTTTATCTGCGGCGGAGTATTTAAAAATCTTTGATAAAAAAGAAGGAACTCTTCCTGAACGTTTAACATTTATTATCTTTGGTTTTGTTTTTAAAAATATCTTTGAAACTCTTACATAATCAAAAGCATGGGGGGAGTTTCCCACTACAATATCAAACCTGTTTTCATCTATTATTCTGATTAACCTTTTGTAATTTTCCCATCTGTATCTTGCATTCTTTTTGTGGTTTTCAAAATAATGAACAGGAACACCGTATGGTTTTAGTTTCTCTACCATCTCTCTGTATTGGAATGAAAGGGCTATATGAACATCAATTCCTTTTTTCTTTAGCTCTCTTGTTGTCAGATATACCTGTTCTTTAGTTCCTCCCCAACCATAGCCATCAACAACCTGAAGTACTTTCAAAACAAACTCCAAATCAAACTGATAAACAATCAGAAATTATACCAGGAATAGATTTTCTCAATATTAGTTATAATCTACAATAATTAACTAAAATTTTTTGACAAAAATCATTTAAAGATTTATCTTAATATTAAACTAAAATTAAGGAGGGTTATGATGGTAATAAGAAAAGAACATGCACTTGCTCTTCTAAATGCAAAAGCTGAGGAGGAAAAAGGAGCTGCCTGTCAGATAACGGTCAAATCTGAAGAGGCTCCTTATATTGAGCTTGAACTTCAAAACCTTTTAGAGCAAGGAACAAGTCCAGTTGAATATGTTTTAACCTACTGGGGAAGAAATCTTGTTTACCTTTTAGAAGATATGATAAAAGAAGGGTTGATAAAGCATCCATCTGAATGGGATGAAAGGTTTAGATGGATAGGTTCTGAAGTTATTTCAATGATTGAAGCTTCAATAAGAAGCGGTGGGCTAACAGGAAATGAGATTTTTGAACCTTTAAAGGAAAGGGGATTTGCTGAAGAAAAGCATGAGGAGAAAAAAGGCTGGTATAGGGAAATAAACAGATATGGAAGGGCTATTTATGAGATATATACAAAAACAAAACCAAGATTAGAAATATCCAGGGAGTTAGGAAATTTTATTCTATCCATACCAGCTGGTCCGGCAGAAACAAAACTCCTCCCAGAACATGGTAGGTCTGTGCTCCTATTGGAATCTATGAGACTTATATCCTTTTCTGTTCCAAACTCTGATGTATATACCCTTTCAGGGCTTGGTCAGGCTGTACAGAAAACTATAAAAAATATGACTCCTTCACTTGAAACAGTTATCAATGAAGACTATATGTACTCATTACTGAAGGTTTTAGATTCAGGTATAGAAACTTTAACTAATCAAGAAAAAGAAGTCCTTGAAGAACTGTCATTTATAAATGACAAAGGTGATATTCTTCCTGCAGGTGAGTATCTATTAGATGTTTACAGACTCTGGAATGAAAGAAGCTACAGACCGGTTAAAACTTTTAATCTTGAAACCCTTGATGAAGAGCTTTTAATAGGAATAGAAAAAGTATGGGAAAAAAACAGAGAAAATCCTGAGGTTATCCCTACAGCTGAAGAGATTGTTCATTACCTTATGGAAAAACCACTAAAAGATTACAAACATCTTATAGGCTTTTATGGAAGAATGATAAATCAGGCTATGGGTTATCAGAAAAAAGAGGAACTTAAGAAAAAATGGGCAGAACTTTTCACCATAGAAAAACTCTTCAAGCATTTCTGGGAAAAAGGAAATCAGTGGTACGAAAAGTTGTTGGACACTGTAAAAGAAAGTTTATATTCCCTTGAATCATTTGAGCTTGTAAAATCTGTGTTAGATGAAAAGAGAGGAAAAACTGTGTATAAATTGACAAAGTACGGGGAAAAAGTTCTTCAAGACATAAAAGAGAAAGGTGTAAGAGAGATAACATCTACAGGGGTTAAAGCTGTAACCATCTCAAAAACAGAATTTGGAGCTCCAAATTATCAATGGTATGAAGAAGGTATTAAAGAACATCTAATAGGAGGAGGGTATCCAACTAAGTCTGGTCTCCTCTATGAAGAATTAGCTTACAGTGTTAAAAAACTTCCACATTTATCAAGGTTTGAGGTTATGGTTCTTCATAAAATTCCAGAATTTGGTTCTTTTTTAGAAGATGTTTATGAAGAGTTCGATGAAACATTAAAAGAAGAAGTTCAGTATGCATTAAATAAATTAGAGGCGAGAGGAATAATAGATATACTTCCTAATAATGGAATATTGTTAACCAAAGCTGGAAAACTAATAAAAGAGGCTATATCTGGTGTTCCAGAAGGAATCGCAAATCCTATAAATCCTGTTATGGTTAAGATACTTAAAGCTATAAAAGATGTAGGAAATCTGTATGTAAAAGATAGGAAAGTTAGAATACTTCCTAAAAACTTAGAAGAAGCTATCAGAAT
>CAYTOE010000086.1:0-7639 GCA_964439255.1 uncultured Aquificales bacterium | reverse complement strand
TCCAGTTTCTGGCTCATAAGTTTCCATTTCAAAATCTGGTACTTCCTGACCTACTAAGATAATTTCTGACATGCTTAATACCTCCTTTTGTTATATAGTTTTACATAATAGTAATGATTCCTATTTTCTGTTTAAATGATAGATGTCATAAAATATGATAACAGCAGTTGAAATTTTTTATGTATATTTTTTTCTATGTTCGTCAGAAGGTTTTAGATCTTTAAGAACAAAATCTATAGACATTTTTCCCTTCCAGGTAGATATTTTGGGGGTATATACGATATCTACGTACATACCAACAGATATTTTTTTAAAGTGGTCTGTAGCGTTCCACCACAATCCAGGATAAACTTTTCCGTCTTTATCTTTTAACCAGAATTTAAGATGCTGGTTTGCACCTCCTATCTGGAAAAAATCATCTATACGAAGATTTCTTGCTAAGAACTGGGGATACGGATTTCCTTCACCAAAAGGTTCTAATATCTTTAGTTTTTCCACCTCTTCAAACGTCCAGAATCCAAGGGGAACTTCCATATCTATTTCAAGAACTGTTTCTTTTTCTTCTTTTTTAAGGTCTTTAAGTTCTTGAGAAAATCTCTCTTTTAACAGGGATATATTTTTTGAAGGCATTGTTAATCCAGCAGCAAGGGCATGGCCTCCAAATCTTTCAAACAGGTCTGCATTTTTTTCCATAAGCTTAAATATATTTATATTTCCTACACTTCTTACTGAACCTATAGCTTTACCGTTTTTTATTGAAAGGACAACAGATGGAACCTTGTATTTTTCTGCAAGTCTTCCTGCAACAATCCCGACTATACCGGGATGCCAGTTTTTGTCTCCTACAACTATAGTTTTAAGGTCTTTTTCTTTTTTTATCTTTTGCTGGCTTTCTCTAAAGGCTTTTTCTGTTAACTTCTGCCTTTTTTTGTTTAGGAAATCAAGTTCTTTTGAGAGAAATTTACTTTCTTCTTCTTTGTTTGTTGTTAGAAGTTTAACAGCTTTTTTTGCATCATCTAATCTTCCAGCTGCGTTTAATCTTGGTGCTATTGTGAATCCAACATCAAAAGATGTGACAGATGTTAAAGCTAAAGACTCTAAAAGTGACCTGATACCTGTTCTTCTTTTTTTATTTATCTCTTCAATACCCTTTTGAACCAGAATCCTGTTTACAAGGGAAAGGGGAACAACATCTGCTACTGTTCCAATTGAAACTATATCAAGATAAGGTCTAAGTTTTATATCAAGGTTCAGCATTCTTCTAAGCATTATCATTACATAAAAAGAAATACCAACAGATGCAAGATGTTTGAAGAAGATGTTTATGTCTGGATGTAACTTTGGATTCAGTATCTTTATGTTCTCATCTTCAGGTAGTTCATCTTTTGGTTCATGGTGGTCAAGTACAAAAACTTTCAGTCCTAAACTTCTTGCATATTTCAGTTCATCTATGGCGTTTGTACCACTGTCAACAACGATTAAAACATCAGCTCTTTTTGATATTTTTTTTATAGCTTCTCTATTTAATCCGTATCCTTCCTCAAATCTACTTGGTATGTAATACCTTACATTTGCTTTTATATCCCTTAAGAAAGCCACAAGTAAAGATGTGGCTGTTATACCATCTGCATCGTAATCACCGTATATAACGATGTTTTTTCTTTTTTTTATTGCATCTGCTATTTCAAAAGAGATGATATCAAGGTCATTAAATAGTTTAGGGTCTAAGAGTTTTGTTAATGTTGGGAATATAGCATCTTCATCAAAATCGTTATTAAAAATTTCTTTCCTGTTGTATATAAGCTGACCTAAAACTTTTCCATATCTCCTCAGTAGATATTCAGGTGCCTTATTTTTCTCTTCTATAACAACCCATTTGTATCCTGAAAGTCCCATTTTTTTTCCTTTAATAAAAGTTTAAAACCATATCACTTATAAATTATTAGGATATGCAGGTAGAAACAATACAATAAGAATATATATAATAACAAATTCTATAAAACTATTTTTTCCAGTTCATCCTTAATTGAATTAAACACCTGATTTTTTATTTCCTCGTAATCTTTTTTGTCAGGAAAAATAGGTTTAAGAAAATGTATATGTATTTTTACTGGTTTTGGTACTTTTTTATCTATAGGTAAAGACTGATAAGCACCTTTAATAACTACAGGAACAACAGGTATATCTAATTCTTTACTTAATATGGCAAAACTTTTTTTGAAAGGAAGTAGATTTCCATCTCTTGTTCTTGCACCTTCTGGAAATATAACAACATTTTTTCCTCTTTTTAGTATAAAAGCCACCTTTTGAAGAGAGTCTTTTAGATTTTTGTTTATGTTTACTGTAAGTATACGGAAGTTATCTGCTATAAATTTTCTAAAAGATGATTCAAAAAATGTTTCTTCTGCTAAAAAGTACGTGTTTTTAAGGATTTCATCAGGCAGAAAAGAGATGATAAGAAAACCGTCTAAATAACTCTGGTGATTTGGAGCTAATATAAAGGGTCTGTTTTTGGGAAGGTTTTCTAATCCTTGAACTTCAACTCTGTTGTAGATTAAGAAAACAGGTTTAAGAAATCTTTTTAAAACAAGTATGGGAATTTTTTTATCTTCTACACTGATTACTTTTGGTTTTAAGAGAATACTTTTCCAGTTAACAGCTTTTTCCTGAATTTTCTCCCTCTGTTTTTCTATGAAAGAAGATATCTCAGCAATATTTTCAAACTTTGAAAGCTGTTCTTCAGTGATTTTTATACCAAATGCTTCTTCTAAAAAAGTTAAAAATTCCACTTTTTCTAAGGAATCAAGTCCAACATCTATCTCTATGTGGTAATGGGGATAAACAGGTTTTTTTGTTATCTTTTCAAGATACTGTTTTATAAGTCTGTATTCCTGAGTTTTAGGCTCTTCCTTTTTTGTACTTTCTTTCTCTTCTAAAAAATCTTTTAATAGATATCTTTTTATTTTTCCAAGTCTTGTTTTTGGTAGTTCAGTTTTTACTATTTTAAAACCATAAATTTTTTTGTAATCTGGAACTGTTCTGTTGTATCTGTCAATAATCCACCATTTTACTGTCTCTTCTATGTTTAAAATTCCTTTTTCTTCTATTAAAGGAAAATCTGGATATACTATGGCAAAAAGGTTTCCGTTTCTTTCTATAACAGCAACCTCTTTTATAATATTTGATATTTTTAGTATTTTACTTTCAATCTCTTCTGGATTTATGTTTTTTCCATTTGGAAGAACAATTATCTCTTTTTTTCTTCCTGTTATATAGATATAACCTTCTTCATCTATTTTTCCTAAATCTCCTGTGTACAACCAGCCATCTTTTAGGACTCTCTTAGTTTCTTCTTCTTTATTAAGATAACCTTTCATTACATTGTCGCCTTTTACAAGAATCTCTCCTTTTTCTATTTTTACCGTTACACCTTCTATAGGTTTTCCTACAGAACCAAGTTTTATCCTGTTTGGAGGGTTAAAAGAAACTATAGGTGATGTTTCTGTGAGTCCATATCCCTCTATTATTTTAAAACCCAAAGTCCACAGGTCTTTTGCTATTTCTTCATCTAATTTAGCTCCACCACTCACAAAATATCTGATATTTCCTCCAAATGTTTCATGAACTTTTTTAAAAATTATTTTTGATATTTTTTGATTTTTTACTTTTTTCAATATCCAGAAAAGAGTTTTTGCAGTCTTTCTTCTGTTTATTTCACTAAATATTTTTCTGTGGAAAAGTTCGTAAAGTTTTGGAACACCAATTAAAATTGTTATCCTGTGCTTTTTCATTGTGTTAATAATAGATTCTGGGGAAAGTTCAGGTATAAAAACAACAGTGGCACCTATACTTGCAGGTACAAGCATCGTCACCATTAATGGATATGAATGATGAAAAGGAAGAATCGCTACAGTTATATCTTTTTCTGTTGCTATTTTTGCTTTTGAAATCCCATTTATATTTGACAGAAGATTTTTATATGAGAGTAATACACCTTTTGGATTTCCTGTAGTTCCTGAAGTGTAGAGTACCACAGCTGTGTCTTCTATATTCTTTTCTATGGGTTCTTTTTCCTCTTTTTTTAGGTAATAGAGGCTATCAAGATTAATCTTTTTAATAGACTTTTTTATTAGTTTTTCCGCTTCTTCAAGGATTTTAACTGTTTTTTCTGAACAAATTACAGTTCTTATTGAGGCATCTTTCAGTATGTAAGCAACTTCTTCAGATGAAGACATAAAATCTATAGGGACATTTATTCCTCCGTTTTTCCATACAGCAAAAAATGAAAATACCCATTCAGGTCTGTTTTCACAAAAAATTCCCACATATTCATTATTTCTTATATTAAGAATTGAAGAAATATTATTAATATTTTCTGAAATTTCTTTAAAACTGAATATGTTGTTTCCTTCTATAAGCTTAAAATTCTTATTTATGTTTATTAACATATTTCAAGTACCTTGTTTCCGCTATTTTTATTTAACGTTTTGAACGTTATTAATAATTTTATATTTTATTTGACATAATCAACTCTGTTATATTAAGCTTAATTGAATAAAAACTTCAATGGAGGTTAGCTAAATGAAAAAAGTTATTCTTTCTGCAGTATTGGGAGTTTCAATTGCTGTAACTGGTGCTTTTGCAGGAAATGGAGAACAAATTTTTAAATCAAAAGGATGTGCAGCTTGCCATCAAGCGTCAGTTGATACTGTAGGACCTTCTTTAAAGAAAATAGCTTCTGCTTATGCTGGAAAAGAAGCTGATTTAATAAAATTCCTCAAAGGTGAAGGAAAGCCAAAAGTTGACCCAGCTAAATTTGCTGTAATGCAACCTCAGCTTAATACAACAAAAGCACTTTCTGATGCTGATAGAAAAGCGTTAGCTGAATTTATTCTTTCTCATAAATAAACAAAATCAACCCTCCCGGAAGGGAGGGGTTTTTATGATAATCTGCCATGAGGTACTTAATATTTTTAATACTATTTCCATTACTAACTGAGCTTGCATATTCTAAAAATAAAGAAAAATTTTCACGGGGTAGAGCACTTTTCCTCTCTTATAACTGTAGTTCCTGCCATGCTCCAGACAGGAGAGTCGTTGGTCCTTCTTTTCTTGAGATTTCAAAAAGATACGGAAAAAGTGAAAAGGCTATAGAAAAAGTGGCTAAATTGATAATAAAACCGAACCCTTCAAACTGGCCTGGAATGGCATATATGCCTCCTTTTAATATTCCTTGGGATGATGCAAAAGCTCTTGCCAGATATGTTTTGATAGAGTCTGTCAAAAATATTAAGAAAAAACCAAAAAAACAGATTAATGATGATTATTTAGATATAGATTCCCAGTTTCACTGAGTGTACTTTTTGTATCTCTCCTTATGTTTTTCCTGATTTGCTTCCTGGTTCTTTTTTACAAACCATAGCGTGCCAATAACCATTAAAACAACACCTAATATTATGATAATTCCTTCTATAAAACTACTTGCATTACAAAAAACACCAAAAGATGAATAAGGGTCACACTGGTCAACAGTTTTTTCTAATGGATTTGAAACCGCTTCAATTAAAAACATATCATTCTCCTTTATTTTCAGGAAAATCTTTTCCAAAAATTGCATTTATTATTACTTTTATTCTATCAAACTGTTTTCTTTTTATTCTATTGAAAAAAACAAAAGGAAAACTCAGATATACAAAAGGAAGAAAATAAGGAAAATGGATTTTTGTAAATTTTATTCTACTTCTTGTTGAGTGATAATCAGATAAAGCACTTTTTCTTTCTCCTATGGAACTTGAACCAATACTACCACCTTCTTTATGGTATACAATGGATTCCCAGCAGTATCCTATTTCCCACCCTTTTTTTCTTCCTCTTATAACTAAATCAGGTTCTTCTCCGTATAGAAAAAAACTTTCATTTAACAGGCCAACCTCTTCTATGAATTTTCTGTCGATAAGCATTGAAGCGGCTGAAATGTAAAATATTTTTTTTAGTACATTTTCACTATCATACTGTCCTGTGTCTTTTTCCAAAACTCCATAGTTGTTCCATGTGCAAAATAATTTATTAAATTTTCCACCTACACCCTGAATAATATCAGGCATATCGTAAAAGTATAATTTATTACCGATCATTCCTACTTTTTTACCTTGGTTTCTGTAATAAAAGGCTTTCTTTACTAATTTTTTTAAACTGTCAGGAGTTACCACCGTATCATTATTCAATAACCATATAAATTCAAAATCTCTTTTCTTTAAAGCATATCTAATTCCTATATTGTTCCCACCAGAAAAACCTAAATTTTTATTAGATTTTATTAAAACTACAGGATTTTTAAGCTTTTGCTCTTTAAGTTGATCTCCTCCTTTTTCTGCTTCATCTTTCGTATATTCAATATATTCAATAGGTTTTCTTGTAGGAGGAATTGATAGATTCCTAAGTTTATTATCTGGGTGCACCCACGGTTCTAACTTTCCTTCAAAAAAATTTTTCAGATATTGAATGGAATTATTTTTTGACTTGTTATCAACAACTACTATCTGATAGTTTGGATAATCTAATTTATGTAAACTTTCCAGACATTCTATAGTATCAGCCCATCCGTTATAGTTAAGTAGCAGTATATATACTTTAGGATATTTCATTTATTTACTCTATTATTAGCTTTTTCCCACCAATCTGGATGCATACTAAGCATTTTAATAATCCAGATTGGTAAAATATTATGGTGGTATCCTAATCTATAACCTGCATATTTTAAAATATTTCTTATTAAAGATTCAAATATCATATATGGTTTATTTTCTAATATATATTTAATTTCAGATTTTATATAATTTAAACCTTCTCCTTCTGGTTTTCCAAACTCTTCTATTAACCAGTTTTCCATTTTATGAAATACACCAACATCAAAATACCTTTTAAAATCTTCTAATATTGAGTATGAATGGGAATGGAAAACTATAGCATCTGAAACGTATGCTATTTTATATCCAGATTTTAATATAAATGCTCCTGCAATTTGATCTTCACCAAATATAAGACTATCTTTGAACCAGCCTATTTTTTCCAAAACAGATTTTTTATATGCAGAAAAGCTATTTGATATAAATGTTGCTTTTATGCCAAAAATTTTTTTATCTTCATAAGATTTTATATAACTTTCTTCTCTGTAGTTAAATTTCCTGAGATGTTTTCCAAATATATTTGTTTCCTTATAGGGAATCTGTTTTCCGTAGGCAGCGCCTATTGAATCATCTTTAAAAACTTTGGCTATATTTTTTATTGTATTTTTATTTGCTGGTAAAGCATCTTGAGTTAAATAAATTAAAATATCACCTTTTGCTAATTTTCCTGCTTTTGCTCTTGTCCCACCGTGGTCAAATTCTGATTTCGGAATTTTATAAACTTTTGCACCAAGCTTTTCTGCTATTTCTCTTGTTTTATCTTTTGATGAAGAATCAATTACAATTATTTCTTTTAAATCAAACTCTCCTAAGTTTTGATTTTTTAAGGAAATTAGTAAATTTTTTATATATTTTTCTGCATTATATGTGGGAATTATTACACTTATATTTCTCATTTTTTATTTGTTTTAGCCTCCCATTCCATACATACCGGAGTCATAATCTTCTGAAGA
>CAYTOE010000085.1:0-7698 GCA_964439255.1 uncultured Aquificales bacterium | reverse complement strand
TTTCGTTATTCTCTACAAACATAACGAAAAGTTATAATTTTATAAATTAAATTTTCCTTTAAAATCAAAGACTTATCAGAATGTGAGTCTGTCTTTATCAAAAATTTTGTAGAAAATTTTTTATGATATAAATCATGTTTCTACTGAATTCCTCTTTCACCTATTCATTTTCCAAAAAGCCTAAACATATTTTATCAAATCTTTTGCAGTTTGTTTTTAATAAATATATTGTTGAAGTAGAATATTTCAGTTAAAAGTATAAAAAAATCATACATATAGAAGAGAGGAAACCATGAAACAGATTGGGTACTGTATAGGGACAACAAGACCCCATAGAGTTAATTTTATAACAGAAGAAACTGTAAGGATAGGACAGTTTGTTGTACTCAGTTATATGGAAGATGGAGTAGAAAAGAAACTTTTAGGGATGATACAGAGACTTGAAAGAGAAAATCCTTATCTTCCTGATAATATAAGAACACCAGAACAGGCAGAAAATATAAAAAAATTTTCTTTAAAAGAGAACACAATAAAAGGAGAAATTAATATTCTTGGGGAAATTGTCGATGCTGGTGATGAAATTTTCCTTCAAATTCCAAAAACTCCACCTTTACCAGCTTCAGAAGTTTATGAAGCAGACCCGGAAATCCTAAAAAAAGTCTTTGGTGCAAAAAGTAAAAAATTTGTCAGGATAGGAAGGCTTTTATCAGAAAAAGAGGATGTTCCAGTATATATAAATATTGAGCAGGTAATTTTGAGACATCTTGCTGTTTTAGCTGTAACAGGTGCAGGAAAGTCTAATACGATTTCTGTTTTATTGAAAAATATACTTAATCTTAACGGAACAGTTGTTGTTTTTGATTTTCATGGAGAATATTTAAAAAGTAAGCTCACAAAAAACGGTAAGAAAGCCATAAATATTATTCAACCTCTTATAAACCCTGCTCTCTTAAAAGCAAAAGAGTTTGCATCATTCATAGGAATAAAGCATAACGCTTATGTTCAGTTCAGATACTTTAGACTTGCTTTTGAATATCTTATAAAACAGCTAAAAGAAGAAAAAGGAGAAGACTGGCAGAGTTATATCTCAACAAAAGATTTCTTATCAAGGCTCAAAGAAACTATAGAAAGTATTTCAGACCCTGAAAGTGATATAGGAAAAAGGGTAAAGGGTAAGACAAGGGATGATTCCCTTTATGAAGTTCTAAATAAGCTTGAAGATGTAGAGTTTGAGCTCGGGCATATCATAAAGTTGGGAGTCCCGCCGTTAATAGAGAGAATAAAACCAGGGATGGTTAATGTTGTGGATTTTTCAGAACTTGACGAAGATGTGGCAGATGCTATCGCTTCAAATATACTTAGAAGAAGTCTTGAAGAAAGAAAAAAGGCTGTCAGAAATGGAAATAGCAAGCTTCCTTTTCCTCTTTTAATAGTTATAGAGGAAGCACATATATTGGCAGGTGAGAAAAGAAACACAGAATCAAAATACTATATAGCAAGGATAGCAAGGGAAGGAAGGAAATTTGGACTTGGTTTAGCTATTGTTACCCAGAGACCAAAAGGATTAGATAAGGAGATACTCTCCCAGATGAATAACATGATAATACTTAAACTTGTAGAGCCGGAAGACCAGAAACATGTTCAGAGGGCAAGCGAAAGTTTATCACAGGAACTTATGGATTATCTACCGAGTTTAAATCCTGGTGAAGGGATAATAATAGGAAATATGACGAAAATCCCCCTCTTAGTGAAGATAGATAAAGCTGAAGAAAAAATTGAAGGAAACGATATTGACGTGATAACACAGTGGGAAAAAACAAAAGAGGAAACACATGTAGAAATAGAAAAGATAGCAGATATTTTAGATGAGATATAGATTGTCATTGATTTTTTAATAACTTTAATATTAGAGGGACTGTTTTTGGGAGGAGGAAAAAATGTTATTTTCAGATAGAGATGAAGCTGGAAGATTACTTGCAGAAAAGGTAAAAGAAGAAATAGAGAAAGCAGGTATAGATAAAAAGAATCTTATTATACTTGCTATTCCAAGAGGTGGTATTCCCGTTGCCTATCAGGTTTCAAAAGCTCTAAATATTCCATTTTCTCTTGTTATAACAAAAAAGATAGCTCTTCCATCTGACCCTGAAGCTGCAATAGGTGCTATAGCCCCAGATGGAACGTTTTTGTTAAGTAGCTATGCAAAATATTTATCTGATAGCGAACTTCAAGTAGCAAAAGAAAACGCCTTAAAAGAAGCCATAGAAAAGAAGCAGAAATATTTAAAACATGAGGTAGATATAAAAGGCAAAGATGTAATTATAGTTGATGATGGAATAGCGACAGGATATACAGCTATGGTAGCTGGTATGTATGCAAAAAATAAAGGAGCAAAAAGGGTTATACTTGCTGTTCCAGTTTGTCCTGCCAATAATAGAGAAAAGGTTAAAAGAGTTTTTGACGAGTTTATATGTGCAGAACCTATTGATACACCTTTCTTTGCTGTAGGAGCTTATTATAGAGATTTTCATCAAGTTTCTGATGAAGAGGTAAAGGAGTATGAAGAGAAAGCAAAAAATGAAGGTCTATTTTTAGGTTAAGCGATATTGACAAGGTCAAGCTTATGGGCATATCTATCAAACATAATTTCTTTTAAAAGAGGGTGCTTTTTAAGGTCAGGATCTTTTTCTATCAGTTCATCAGCCTCTTTTTTAGCATACTCAAGTATAACCCTGTCTTTTGGCCTCTCAAGGTCTGCTATATAAAGGTTGAATTTTCCAGATTGGGCTGTTCCTATGATATCGCCACTACCTCTTATTTTCAGGTCTTCTTCTGCTATTTCAAAACCGTTATTTGTTCTAACAAGGATTTTTAATCTTTCTATAGTCTGAACTCTTCTTTTTTCAGCTTCTCTGTCCTCTAACTTCTTTTTTAGTTTTGCAGGTGCTATTAAAAAGCAAAAGCCTTCATACTGTCCCCTTCCTACTCTACCTCTGAGCTGGTGAATCTGTGAAAGACCGAATCTATGTGCTTCTTCAATAACCATGACAGAGGCATTTGGAACATCAACCCCAACTTCGATAACCGTTGTGGAAACGAGAATATCTGCTTTCCTATCTTTAAAATCATTCATTATTTTGTCTTTTTCTTCCTGTGGCATTTTTCCGTGTAAAAGAACAATTTTTTTGTCTGGAAACGCTTTTTGCCACTGTTTAAATCCTTCTTCAGCAGATTTTAAATCCATCTTTTCAGATTCTTCTATTAAAGGATAAACAACAAAAACCTGTCTTCCTTTTTCAATTTCTTCCCTTATTTTTCTGTACATTCCTTCCCTTTCATCATCGTACAGGAGAACCGTTTTTACAGGTTTTCTTCCAGCTGGAAGTTCATTTATTATTGAAACATCTAAATCTCCAAATATTGCAAGGGTAAGTGTTCTTGGAATAGGTGTGGCTGTCATAACAAGAACATGTGGTACTTTATGGGATTTTTCTATAAGAGCCTTTCTCTGAACAACACCGAACCTATGTTGTTCATCAACAATAACAAGAGCAAGGTCTTTAAAATTAAGCTCTTCCTGAATAAGTGCATGGGTTCCTATAACAACCTGTGCCTCTCCTGTTTTTATCTTTTTATATGCCTCTTTTTTCTCTTTAGTAGAAAGACTTCCTGTAAGGAGAATAACATTAACTCCTTTTTTTTCAAGAATGTTTTTAAAATTTTTGTAATGCTGTTGTGCTAAGATTTCTGTCGGAGCCATAACAGCTGTTTGTTTGTTATTTATGGCGGTAGCGTAAGATGCTGCTATAGCAACCATCGTTTTTCCACTTCCAACATCACCCTGAACCATTCTATTCATTGGAACAGGCTTTGAGATATCTTGAAGGATATCTTTTATAGCTTTTTTCTGTGCATTTGTAAGGGAAAAAGGTAAGGATTTTTCAAATTCTTTTATAAAATTTTCAGAAACTTTTATTTCAGGAGCTGGATTTTGTTGCAGTTTTTTCTTTCTGTAAGCCTGAGCAAGTTCCAGTATAAATAACTCATCAAAAATAAGCCTGACCTGATATCTTGCTTCAAAATCATTCAGTACATCAATATTTTCTTCATAAGGGGGAAAGTGAAATTTTTTTATAGATTCCAGAATATCAGGGAGTTTGTATTTTTTTCTAATTTCTTCTGGCAAGTATTCCGGGTAGTAAGGTAGATATCTCTCTATTATTTTTAGAATTCCTCTTCTCAAATGATTTATCGTCTGAGATGTTGTCTTTACAGCTGTATCTCCTCTTAAAGAGTAAACAGGCAGGATTCTATCATGTATTGTTTTGTCAAAACGATTAAAAATCTCTGGTTGAACAATAGATTTTTCTTTTCCAAAAACATTTATTTTTCCATAAATAAAGACTTTTTTTCCTTTTCTGAAAAATGAAAAAAGAAACGGTTTATCATGAACAAAAAAGGCATTTAAAAAGTGGTTTCCCTGTTTTAAAACTACCTGTGTTTTTAACTTTCCCCTATTTATCTTTTTTACTTCTACAACCTCAACTTCTAAAAGACCATATTCACCATCTGAGATTTTTGATAACTTTTTCAGCCTTTTGTCTTCATACTTTTTTGGAGGAAAAAAAAGAGCCTGTTCCACATTTTCAATGCCAACTTTTTTAAAAGCTCTTTTTTCAATTGGTTTTAGTAGCTTTAAATCTTTTATTGATAAATTTTTAAAATAACTTCTCGGTAAACTTTTTATTTTTTGTGGGTGTTTTTTCTCTTCTTTTTGATTTTTTTTCAGTACTTCATCAACAGCTTTTGAAAGATAATCTATAAATGCCTTCTTCTTTTCAGGGTTGAGCTGGTCAAGGTACTTGATATCCTCTAAAATTCCATCTGGGATGTGTCCATCTAAGAGAACCTGGAAGGTCTCAGACAATCCTGAGACCCTTGAGAGAGATTTTTTATCATATTTCTTCAGGTTTTCTAAGATTTTTTTAGCTTTTTTTAGATTTGTCATAATTTGCTATAAATTCTTTTAGCTCATTCAAAAATTCTTCTGGATTATGGCCATAGTTTGTAGCAGCAAGATATATCGTTTCATGCTTTTTGCAAGAACATATATTACAGTACATTTTTTTAGAATTGAAAAACTTCTGGGCAAAGGGATATTTCCTTAAAACCTGCTGTATAGTGGTATCTAAATTTATAGTTTTCATTTATTCACCTCTTAACTGTTTTAAATAAGTATTATATTAAAGAATTGTATTTATAGTGAATTAATTTCTGCTAAAATTACCTGATAAATCCCTTTAAGGAGTCCGCAGATGATTAAATTCGAAGAAGCCTTAATAACTGTTATGGACAACATCAAGAGACTACCTGTAGAAAAAGTATTTATAAACCAATCCTTGGGGAGAGTAATTGCTGAAGATATAGTTGCAGATAGAGACCAACCTCCTGCTGATAACAGCGGTATGGATGGTTTTGCTGTAAGATTTGAGGATATAAAAGGAGCAACTGAAGAAGAACCTGCTGTTTTAGAGCTTGTTGGTGAAGCTAAAGCTGGTGGAGAACCACCTAAAGTTGAACCGGGAAAAGCTGTTGCTATATTCACAGGTGGTTTGATACCGGAAGGAGCTGATACAGTTGTTCAAAAAGAGCTTACAAAAGTTGAAGATGGAAAAGTATTTATTTTTCAAGAACTTAAAAAAGGTGCTAACATAAGAAAACAGGGGGATGATTATAAAAAAGGGGATATTCTTATAAGAAAAGGAAAAAAAATAAGGGCAGCTGAGATTGGAATACTTTCTTCTGTAAATAAGGCAACTGTTTATGTTTACCAGATACCAAAAGTTGGCATTTTGACAACAGGAGATGAGATTTTAGATATAGGGGAACCTGTAACTTCACCTTCCCAGATTAGAACTTCTAACACATACGCCCTTTATTCTCAGATTTTAGAGGCAGGAGGAGAACCTGTTGTTTTAGGTTTCGCAAAAGATGATCCAGAAGACCTTAAAGAAAAACTTAGGAGCGCCGTTACATGCGATATCCTTCTTACTACAGGAGGTGTTTCTGTAGGGGATTATGACCTTGTTAAAGATTTTGTTTGCACTGAACTTGGTGTTGAAATTCTTTTCTGGAAAGTGGCTCAGAAACCCGGAAAACCTTTAGCCTTTGGTGTCTGGGGAGAAGACAGGAGAAAAGCTTTCTTTGGAATACCCGGTAATCCAGTTGCTGCTATGTTTGTTATGGAATCTTATGTAAAACCTGCAATAAGAAAGATGAGAGGGGAAAATAAATTCATTAATCCACTAATAAAGGCAAAACTCATCGGAGGATACAAGAGAAAAAAAGGAGACAGAAAAGAGTTTATAAGGGTTGCGGTTGAAAGAAATGATGAAGGCTTTATAGCAAAAGCTTTTGGAAAACAGGGTTCAAATATCTTAACAGGAATGGTCAGTTCAAACGGATTTGGTATGGTCGATATTGGTGTTACAGAAATAAAAGATGGGGAATATATAGATGTTTTGCTTTTTGATTTAGATTTTATGAAGGGGGAAATTCAGGAATGGTAAATTATCCAGAGTTTTTGAATGAAATAAAACCCTACCAGCCGGGAAAACCAATCGAAGAAGTTCAAAGAGAGCTTGGTTTAAAGGAGATTATAAAACTTGCCTCAAATGAAAACCCGTTTGGATGTTCGCTTTTTGTAAAAAAAGCTATTGAAAGAGAAGCGGTTCATATAAACAGGTACCCTGATGGAGGGTGTTACTATCTCAGACAGGAATTGTCGAAATTTCTTGAGGTGGATGAAAATCAGATAATTTTTGGAAATGGCTCCAATGATGTACTTGATATGGTTGCAAGGGCTTTTCTTTCTGACGGTAGCGAAGCTGTTATGTTTGAAGGAAGTTTTATTGTTTATGAACTTGTAACAAAAATATCTGGAGGAAAAGTTAAAAAAGTTCCCATAGAAAAAGATTTTTCAAGGAATTTAGAAAAACTTTTAGATGCAATATCAGAAAAAACAAAAGTAGTTTTCATAGATAACCCCTGTAACCCAACAGGTTTTGCGAACAAAAAAGAAGAGTTTGAAGATTTTTTAAAAGAACTTCCTGATAGTGTTTTACTTGTTTTAGATGAAGCCTATTTTGAGTATGCAAAACACCATGGTGTTCCAGACGGAATAAACTATATAAATCAGATAAACCCAAAAATCCCTAAAAAAATATCCTGGTAACAAGGACTTTTTCAAAAGCTTATGGATTAGCCGGTTTGAGGGTGGGTTATGGTATAGGGGATAAAGAGATTGTGGAGGTTTTAGAAAAAGTAAGACAACCTTTCAATGTCAATTATCTTGCCCAGATAGCTGCTGTAGAAGCTCTAAAAGACCAGCTATTTGTAAAATTCTCCGTTGAAGAGAATGAAAAAGGTAAAGAGCAGCTTTATGAAGGACTCGAAAGGAAAGGCTATCACTTTGTTCCAACCTATGGAAACTTTATTATGTTTAAGGTCAAAGATGCTAAAAGAAAATATCAAGAGTTACTGAATAAAGGAATTATAGTAAGACCTGCCTTTGGTTTTCCTGAATATTTAAGGGTTTCTATTGGAACACAGGATGAAAATGAGAAATTTTTAGACGCTTTATAAATAAAAATGCCCCCGACGGGATTCGAACCCGTGTCGCCGGCGTGAAAGGCCGGTGTC
>CAYTOE010000084.1:0-7734 GCA_964439255.1 uncultured Aquificales bacterium | reverse complement strand
AAATACAGGTCAAAAGCTTCATTAATATAACTTTCCAAATTCATTTTTTCCTACAAGCAAAACTTATTTTTTGTGGATTTTAACATAAATTGATAAAATAATGAAATTAATATCTAAAGAGGTCAAAAAATGCCTTATCGTCTTTATCAGGAAGAAAAGCAAAGAGCTGTTAATATCCTGAACGATATAAAAATAAAACTGTATAACAGAGGCTGGTTTCCAGCTACAAGCGGTAACCTTTCCTACAAACTCCATGAAGACCCTCTTTTTTTTGCCATAACAAGTAGTGGAAAAGATAAAGGGACTGTTACCCATGAGGATGTAATATTTGTAGATAAAAATGCAAAGCCTATAGAAAAAACAAAACAAAAACCGTCTGCAGAAACAAAAATCCACTCGCAAATTTACCAGAAAACAGATGCAGGGATGGTTATTCATATACACACAACAAATAATAACTTTATATCACAGGTGTTCTTTGATGATGGGTTTGTTCCTTTAAAAGATATGGAGATGATAAAAGCCCTCGATATATGGGATGAAAATGCTTTTGTAAAGCTTCCTATAATTGAAAACTGGTTCGACCTCGATAAACTTGCTGAAGAAGCTGGAAAAGCAATAAACCCTGATGTTCCAGGGCTTTTAATAAGAAACCATGGTATATATGCATGGGGAAAAAATGAATTTGAAGCTAAAAGACATATAGAAGCCTTTGAGTTTATGTTTGAATACATGAAGGATATGATTATTTTTAAAGGTAGTAAAAACATTTTTTAGGAGGTATTCGTTCGATGGCAAAAATCATTTTCAGAGATACAGGGGAAACAATAGAAGGAACAGAAGCTGTAAAAGAATTTCTAAAGAAGTATGGAGTTACTTATGAAAAATGGGGTGTTGATAGACTTCCAAAAGAGTTGAGAGAAAATTATGAGCTTTCTGAAGAAGAACAAAAAGCTATAATCGATGCTTACAAAGAGGAACTTGAGAGATTAAAAAAAGAAAAAGGGTACGTTACAGAAGATATCGTTGTTTTATCAGAAAAAACCCCAAACTTAGATGCTTTGATGGAAAAGTTTAAAAGGGAACACCATCATATAGATGATGAAGTCAGGTTTGTTGTAGATGGAAGCGGCATATTTCCTATAAAAATTGAAGGAAGAATAGCTGAAGTTCATGTAGGACCTGGAGATTTGATTGTTGTTCCAGCTGGGGCAAGACACTGGTTTGAGTTGGATGAGCAGAGAAAGATAAAATGTATAAGGGTATTTAAAACACCTGCCGGTTGGGAAGCTATATACAATGAAAATGAAAAAGCCACAATGAACGATTAGGAGGAATAAATGGGTCTTCTTGAAGGAAAAAAAGCTCTCATTTTGGGAGTCGCAAATAACAAGAGTATAGCTTATGGAATAGCAAAAGCTTTTCACAGAGAGGGTGCACAGCTTGGATTTAACTACTTAAATGAAAAAATAGCAAAAAGAGTTGAACCTATTGCTGAGGAGTTTGGTTCAGATTTAGTTGTTAAATGTGATGTTTCCTGTGATGAAGATATAAAAAACCTTGTTGAAGTTGTGAAAGAAAAATGGGGAACCGTTGATATTATTGTTCATTCAATAGCCTATGCTAATAAAGAGTACCTGAAAGATTACTACTACAAAGTTGATAGAAATGCTTTTTTAGAAGCTATGAATATAAGTGTTTACTCTTTTACAGCAATAGCGAGAGAATTTATGCCAGTTATGCCAGAAGGAGGTAATCTTCTTACACTTACTTACTATGGTGCTGAAAAGGTCGTTTACAACTACAATGTTATGGGAGTTGCAAAAGCTGCTTTAGAAGCTTCCGTTAAGTATCTATCAAGAGATTTAGGTGTTCTGAAAAAAATAAGAGTTAACGCTATCTCTGCAGGTCCCATTAAAACCCTTGCTGCATCTGGGATTTCCCAGTTTTCAGAGATACAGAGAATAGCTGCTGAAAGGTCTCCTCTCAGAAGAACTGTTACTATTGATGAAGTTGGAAATGCAGCTCTTTTCTTATGTTCAGAACTCGGTTCAGGTGTTACAGGAGAGATACTTTACGTTGATGCTGGATACAATATAATTGGTATGTAGGACAGCCTGTGCTGTCCTTTTATGGATAAATTACACCAACTCTTGATATATCAAGAAGATTGTAAGTTTCCTCTTTACCTACCATAAGATTAAAATTCTGAACAGCCTGAGAAGATGCTCCTTTCCCAAGGTTATCTATAGCAGATATAATAACAGCCATTCCTGTTCTATTGTCTTTTTCAACAAATATTTCACAGAAATTTGAACCATTCACATGCTTTATTTGAGGAGGTTTATCCACCACTTTTACAAAAGGTTCGTATCTATACTCAAGGCTGTAAAGCTCTTTTAACTGCTCTTTTGAAAGAGATGTTTTTACTGTTACTGTTGAAATCATACCCCTTGCCACAGGAAGAATATGGGGGGTGAATCTTATCTTTATATCTTTGTCTGAAACACGTTTTAAAACGTCTTCCATTTCAGGTATATGTCTATGTTTAACAGGTGAATACGCATAGGCATTTCCAAATGCCTCTGGGAAATGAAACTGCTCTTTAAGACCTCTACCAGCACCAGAAATACCAGATAAAGCGTTAACAACAACAAAAGAATCTTCAATAAGGTTTTCTTTTACAATAGGATAAAGGGCAAGGATTGTTGCCGTAGGATAACAGCCGGGATTTGCAACAACAGATGAGGCTTTTATTTCTTCTCTAAAAATCTCAGGCAGCCCATAAACAGCCTTTATAAGAATATCAGGATACTTGTGTTCAAAGCCGTAATAATCAGGATAAGCATCTGAATTTTTTATTCTGTATGCAGCAGAAAGGTCAATAACCTTTTTCCCTTTATCTACAATCTTTTTTACCAACTCTACAGATGGTTCATGGGGAAGACAAAGGAAGAAAAAGTCGGAAGAGTCTATATCTAATTCATCTTCAAAAACAAGATCTTTTATATAAGAGCTAAAAAAGGGAAACACATCCTTTAAATGTTTACCTTTATACTGCCTTGAGGTTATCTGATTTATCTCTATATCTCTGTAATACTGGAGAATTCTGAGAAGTTCTAATCCTGTATAACCAGAAGCACCTGCTATGGCTACTTTCATTGAAAACTCCAAAAAAGGAAAGGGACGTAATGTCCCTTTTTGATGTATTAACGCTTAGACCATCTGTATTTGGCTCTCGCACCCATCTGTGCGTATTTTTTCCTCTCTTTTATTCTTGCATCTCTTGTAAGTAAACCTGCAGGTTTTAGAACTTTTCTAAATTCAGGGTTGTGTTCTTGAAGAGCTTTAGCTATACCGTACATAACCGCTTCTGCCTGAGCAGGTTTTCCACTTCCTTTAACAGTAGCATAAACATCAAACTTTCCAAGGGTCTCTGTCACAACAAAAGGTTTATTTATTTTTTCAATTAAAATATCCCTTTCAAAGTACTCTTTAGCTTCCCATTCTTTCCCAGAAGAACTTTTAACGTATATCTTACCTTCTCCAGGAAATATCCATACCCTTGCTATGGCCTCTTTTCTTCTTCCTGTACCGTATTTAGCAACTTTAGGGTCTATTTTCACTATTTCAGCCAAGATTTTTTACCTCCACCTTAAAAGTTTTTCCAGAGAACTTTTAGTTCTTCAAGATTTTTAGGTTTTTGTGCATGATGGGGATGTTCTGAACCTGTATAAACTTTTAATCTTTTCATAAATCTTTTTTGGAGTTTATTTTTTGGAAGCATTCTCTCTACAGCTAATCTTATAACTTCCTCAGGTCTGTTTTCAAGCATCCATTTTAAAGACCTTACATTTAAGCCACCAGGTCTATTTGTGTGCCATTTGTACTCTTTATCAGTTAATTTTTTTCCTGTAACTGTTATTTTGTCAGCGTTTAGGACAACAACAAAATCACCAACATCAACATCTGGTTGGAAATAAGGTTTGTGTTTTCCCCTCAAAATATTTGCTATTAATGTGGCAAGCCTTCCAAGATTTTTTCCAGTTGCGTCTATAACATACCATTCTCTTTTTACATCCAATTTACGTGCATCTACAGTTTTCATTAATCCTCCTCTACAACATTTAGTAATACAAGTTTATTATTATTACATATCAACAACTTTTATGTCAATGGAAAGTTAAGTTCCTGGAACTATTAAACCAAAGTTTCCAGCTTTTTTTCTGTAAATAACGTTTATTTCCCCTGTTTCAGCATTTCTGAAAGGTAAGAAGAATGCTCCCATCTCTTCAAGAAGGGCTTTTGCATCTTCTACAGTTAGAGGTTTTTCTAAAGGCATAGGTTCTTCAACAATTAAAGCCCTCTCAATACTTGGTTCTGTTGTAACAGTTCTTTTTTCAAGCTCTTTTAATTTTGCAAGTCTTCTTCTTTCTTCTTTTCTCCTCGCCTTAAGCCTTACTAACTGCCTCTCTACCTCATCAATAACAAAATCTATAGCAGAGTACAGGTCGTTGCTTTCTTCCCATGCGTGTATAACTCCACCACCTGGCGTATTAAAGTAGATATCTATATCCACTCTGTTTCTGTGTCTATGTGGTTCAAAAGAGTATGTTACCCTTACCTGAACAGAATCTTCCGCTACATCAATATCTTTCAAATAAGGTTTTAATCTTTCTAATTTGTGTTCTGTGTAACTTTTAATAAAATCTGTAACATCAATGCTCTTTCCAACATGTTCAATTCTCATTTTTTTCTCCTCCTTGTTCTTGAATCAGGTATTCCTAACTCTTCTCTATATTTAGTAACCGTTCTTCTTGCTATCTTTATACCCTTATCTTTAAGGATATTTACTATAGCCTGGTCACTAAGGGGTTTTGACTTATCTTCATTTTCTATCAATTCAGCAATCATATATTTTACCTTTTCAGAAGAAACATCTCCACTTGAAGATTGGAGTTTTGTTGAAAAGAAGGCTTTTAATGGGAAAATACCCTGTTCTGTTTGAACATACTTGCTGTTTACAGTTCTGCTTATAGTTGATTCGTGAA
Organism: uncultured Aquificales bacterium; assembly: GCA_964439255.1. Lineage (GTDB taxonomy): Bacteria > Aquificota > Aquificia > Aquificales > Hydrogenothermaceae > JAADDV01. The sequence continues at coordinate 2,683 of CAYTOE010000084.1, read as the reverse complement.
GTCCAACTTCTTCAGCTATGTCCTTTAATGTTAATGGTTTTATATACTCTTTTCCTTTTCTAAGGAAATCCTTTTGTCTGTTTACTATAGCTTTTGTAATTTTGTAAAGATTTTCTCTCCTCTGTTTAATTGCATCTATTATTCCCCTTGCTTTTTGCAATTTTTCATCTAAAAATGCCTTTGTTTCAGGAGAGAGATTTTTGTTTGAAATCAGTCTTCTATAAGCTGTTGTAAGTTTTAAAGCTGGTATTCCCCTTTCATTCACAACTATTTCAAAATCATCCCCTTTATCATAAACAAATATATCCGGCTCTACATACTGCTGGAAATCATCTGAAAAATTAACTGTAGGATATGGATTTAAGGACTTTATGTTTGATATTACCTCTTCCAATTTTTCTTCAGGGATATCTCCGTATTTCTCCTTAATATAGTCAAGGTCGTTTAACTTTAATAGGTCTTCATTTATTATTTTTTCTGCTAAATAATCCTTTCCGAATCTTTCCCTATACTGGACTACAAGAGCTTCTTCATAATTTCTTGAAGCTATACCTACAGGCTCTAAGGTTGTAAGTCTTCTTCTTATCTCTTCAACTTTTTCAACTGGAACACCAAACTTCACTGCGATATCTTCTAAAGGTAAAGTGAAAAAGCCTTTATCATCTAAATTTCCCACTATTTCGTAAGCTATATCCTTATCAATACCATCAAATTCTAAATCTATCTGGGACTCTAAGACTTCCATTAAACTGGGTTTATATACGAATCTATTTGCCTTTAACTTTTCTTCTTCCTCTTCATCATAGTACTTTGAAAGGTCTTTTATCGGTTCCCTTTCCCAGTCTGTATCAAGGGTTAGGACTTCCTCTAAAAAAGGATTTTCTTCCAACTCCTGTTTTATGCTGTTCTGGAATTCAAGTTTTGGCTTAACAAGGAGCTTCAGCTGGAACTTATAGGTTAGTGTTAGAATGGGTTTTTGTTTTAATGATACAGTTAAAGTCTGTCTCATGCTGCCCTCGTTTTTATGTTGTTTTTATAATTCTTTGAGAATCTGTTTAATTGTTTCTTTTCTGTTCTTTGAATTGAGAATAGGTCTTCCAACGACGATAATATCAGCTCCTTGTTGAATGGCTTTTTTTGGGGTTGAAATTCTTGATTGATCATCTTCACTCTCCCCTCCTTTTAATCTTATTCCTGGTACAACAGCTAAAAAATCCCTTTTTATACTATCTTTTATTTCTTTTACTTCATGTGATGAACAAACTATACCATCTAAACCGTTTTTTATCCCTTCTTCTGCTAAATGAAGGGTAAGCTCTTTTAATGTGTATTTTGTTCCTATATATTTTATATAACTTTCATCATGACTTGTTAAAATTGTTACACCTAAAAGTTTAAGATTAGAATCTCCTTTTGCTTCAACAGCTTTTTTCATCATATCCACACCACCTAAAGTGTGGATAGTGAGATAATCAACACCTAAATCTGTTGCTGCACTTACACCGTTATAAACTGTGTTTGGGATATCATGGAGTTTCAGGTCTAAGAAAATATCAAACCCTTTTTCTTTTATATGTTTGACAAGCTCTTTTCCACCTTTTATAAATAGAACATATCCTATTTTTACTATTATTTTTAGACCTGATATCTCTTCTAATATTTGATATGCCTGATTTAAATCTTTTACATCAAGCGCAAAAGCTAATCTTTTTTCCAAAGCCCCCTCTTTATATCAAAAAATATGCCAAATATTAAAACATTATTAATGTAAAGAAATCAAGACTCATAGGCAAGCTGTATGGCTTTCTTTATATCTTCAAAGAGGGTTATCTCCGCGCTTTGATTTCTTAAAACATAAGCTGGATGGTACGTCAGGTAAAGGAGTCTATCATTCCAGTTTATTATTGAACCCCTTTCTTTTGTTATGGCAACATTTCTTCCTAAAAAAGCTCTCGCAGCTGTTGCTCCAAGTAAGCATAGAACCTTTGGATTTATTACCTCTATCTGTTTTTGAAGATAAGGAAAACAGGCTTCCATTTCCCATGGTGTAGGGGTTCTATTTCCCGGTGGTCTGCATTTACACACGTTGGCTATATAAAAATCTTCTCTTTTATAACCTGCTGCTTCAATTAGTTTTGTTAAGAGTTTACCAGCCCTTCCAACAAAAGGTCTTCCTAATCTATCTTCATCCCCTCCTGGTGCTTCTCCTATAAACATCAATTTTGCATTTAAATTTCCTTCACCTAAAACTGCCTGCTTTCTTTCTCTGTACAGGTCACATTTTTTACATTCCTGTATTGTTTTATTTAACTCATCCATAATTTTTTCTTTCTCTTTTAAATCCATACCCTTTTTTATCTCCTTTTCAAAAAAAATATCTTCAAAACCAAGCTCTTCAAGAATTTTAAGATGTTTCTTTATACTATCCAATAACCATACTCCTTAAAAGTTTATCAAACTCTTCAGACGAAACTGGTTTAGAAAATAAATAACCCTGTCCAAAATCACAGTCAAGGGTTTTCATATATTCAAGCTGTTCTTTAGTCTCTATACCCTCTGCAACTACTTTTTTATCAAGAGAATGGGCAAGGTTTATTATAGCTTTTGAAATCTTTATATCATCTTCATTTTCTGGTATATCTTTTATAAAAGACCTGTCAATTTTTACAGCATAAAATGGAAG
>CAYTOE010000083.1:0-7876 GCA_964439255.1 uncultured Aquificales bacterium | reverse complement strand
TGTTTTGTAATCTTCAACAGGTATTCCACCCATTGAGTAGTGGGCTGTCGGTCTTACAGGAATAGGTTCTTCTATAGGGTCAACCCCTTCAAAATCTATTGCGAGCATTCTAATCTGAGGTAGTCTTTCTTTAATCTTCTTCGCTCCAAGATGTCTGAGGTCAAGGTGGACGTAAGCCATCATACCTTCACCCCATCCTCTTCCTTCGAGGATTTCTGTTTCTATAGCCCTTGAGACAAGATCCCTTGGACCAAGCTCCATCTTTTCTGGAGCGTATCTTTCCATAAATCTTTCACCTTTATTGTTTATAAGGTAACCACCTTCACCCCTTGCTCCTTCAGTAACAAGAATACCTGTTGACCTTAAGCCTGTAGGGTGAAACTGAACAAATTCCATATCTTTTAAAGGAATTCCAGCTCTATAACAGATGGCCATTCCATCTCCGGTAGAACCTATAGCATTTGTATTTCTCACCCAGTAAACCCTTGCATACCCTCCAGTTGCGAAAACCACTGCCTTTGCTTTTATAACATGAACTTCTCCTGTTCTCATATCTATAGCGATAACACCTTTAGCCTCTCCATTGTCAACTAAAAGCTCCTTAACAAACCATTCATTTAAAAAATCAACATCGTTTCTCAAACATTGTTCATATAATGTATGAAGTATAACGTGGCCTGTTTTATCTGCTGCATAACATGTTCTTGGAAATCCAGCACCACCAAAAGGTCTCTGTGCTATCCTTCCATCTGGAAGTCTCGAAAAAGGAACACCTAAATGTTCCAACTCATAAATTATATTAGGTGCCTGATGGCACATGTATTCTATAGCATCCTGGTCTCCTAAGTAGTCAGAACCTTTTACTGTATCAAATGTATGAACCTCAGGGCTATCAGATTCATCTACGTTTGCCAGAGCTGCATTTATGCCTCCCTGTGCAGCTCCTGTATGTGAACGGGTTGGATAAACCTTTGTTACAACCCCTACTTTTACATCCTTTGCTTTACTTGCTTCAAGAGCAGCCATCAAACCACCGCCACCAGCACCAACAATCAAAACATCATAAGTTAGCATCAGGAAACCTCCTAAAAAATCTTAAATTAAAGCTATTATAAATGAATAAAAAAATATTTTCTATAAATGGTTTAATATCGGTGCTAATCTAATCTATCTATCTGTAGTCTCAGAGCGTTTGTTACAACAGAAACTGAGCTGAAAGACATCGCTATACCTGCAAAAATTGGTTTTAGAAGTATTCCAAAAAATGGGTAAAGGATTCCACCGGCAACCGGTATTCCCAAAATGTTGTATAAATAAGCCCAGAAAAGGTTTTGCTTTATGATTTTCATACTCTTTTCTGAAAGTTTCAAAGCTTTTAGCACAAGTTTAAGGTCATTTTTTAAAAGTAAAATATCCCCTGTTTCTTTAGCTATGTCTGTAGCCTGTAACACTGCCATACCTATATCTGCCTTTCCCATAGCCGGTGCGTCGTTTATCCCATCCCCTACAAAAAGAATTTTTTTACCTTCATTTTGCAGATTTTCAACAATTCTGTATTTATCTTCAGGCAAAAGCTCTGATTTTATCTCATCAAACCCAACTTTTTTTCCAATTTTTTCAGCTACATCCTTTTTATCCCCTGTCAAAAGAACAGTTTTTATTCCTTTTTCTTTTAAGGATTTTATGACATAAGGGACTTCCTTTTTTATCCTGTCTTCAAATAAAAATTTCCCAATTAACCTTTTTTCAACAGCTATAAAAGTTACAGTAGCTTTTGAACTTTCTCTTATATCAACACCTTTCTCCTTTAACAGCTTTTCATTTCCAATGATAACCTCTTTGCCATTTACACTACCTAAAATCCCCTTTCCAGGACTTTCTTTAATATTTTCTGCTTTTTTGTTAGTGGTTATATTCAGATATTCTAATATCGCTTTGGAAAGAGGGTGGTTGTTTGCTTTTAAAACAGGGATAACTGTTTTTAGCTCTTCTTCGTCGTATATTTCACTTTCAACAACAGATGGCTTACCTTCTGTTACTGTCCCTGTTTTATCAAAAACAGCCACGTTAATATCTTTTATACTCTCAATAATCTCGGGATTTTTTATAAGAAGTCCTTCTTTTGCACCTCTACCAACAGAAACAACAACAGCTATAGGTGTTGCAAGACCAAGGGCACATGGACAGGCTATTATAAGGACAGAAACAGCTGATAAGAAACCGTACTGGAGATTATTCCCAAACAGATACCAGAGGTCAAAAACAACAATTGAAACGATAATAACAGAAGGAACAAATATTGAGACAACTTTATCGGCTAACCTTCCAACTGGAGGTTTTTTCCCCTGTGCCTGGGATATAAGGTTTATAATCTGGGACAGGAATGTATCTTTACCTGTTTTTTCAGCTTTTATTTTCAAAAATCCTGTTCTGTTTATAGTACCACCTATAACCCTATCTCCCTTCTTTTTAAGGGCGGGTATTGGTTCACCTGTTATCATTGACCGGTCAACTTCTGCTTCTCCTTCTAAAACAGTACCATCTACAGGAATCTTTTCTCCCGGTTTTACAATAACTGTATCCCCAACCACAACATTTTCTGTTGGAATTTCTATCTCTTTTCCATCAACAATTATTCTCGCTTTTTCAGGTTTTAAAGATAGGAGCTTTTTCATAAATGACGTTGCTCTGTTTCTTGCCCTTTGCTCAAGGTACCTGCCAAGAAGAATAAAAGTTATTATGGCAGCAGCACCATCAAAATAAAGGTATCTCATCTCTTCTGGAAAAAGGAAAGGGAAAAAAAGAACAAAAAATGAGTAAAGATAAGCAGCAGTTGTCCCAACAACTACAAGGAGGTTCATATCTGCTATTCTGTTTTTCAAACCTCCAAAAGCGGACGTATAAAACTCCTTTCCAACATAAAACTGGACAATAGATGCAAGTAAAAAAACAACAATATTTTTGACATTGAGGAGATTATTTTCATTCAAAATAGGTTTTTCTATATAAGGAAAATGGATAAAGGAAAAAATAAAGATAAAAACTGTTAGAACAGCACCTATAATAAGGTCTTTTTTAAGCTTATTTTCCTTTATTAGCTTTTTTTTTCGCTGCCTTCTATGTCCATAGAAGCATCGTATCCTAACTGCTTTATTCTTTCTATTATTTCTTCCTTTGATATTTTTGAAGTATCATATTCAAAATAACCTTTTGATGTTGCAAAGTTAACGGAAGCTGTTATTATTCCATCTACTCCTCTTAACGTTCCCTCTATACCAGCAGCGCAACCTGCACAGTGCATACCTGAGATATTTAGCTCAATTTTTTCTACTTCTCCTGTTTTTTCTTCTGCTTTCCTGTTCTCTTCACCTTTCTTACCAAAAAAGAACCAGCTAATACCACCAATCATAAAGAGAGAAACAGAAAGAACCGCTATTTTATCCATCTTCTCTCCTGAAAATTTTTATGAATAAAATAATCTATCCTAAAATGATGTTAATTGTAGTTTTTAATTTAACGTTGTATTTTTTATGATTTTAAAGGCCAAGATATTTAGCTATCTCATCTAAATCTGGTGGCATCTCAACAGGTTTTTCACTTGCTTTTATAACTGTGTCTGGGTCTTTTAAACCATTTCCTGTTAATGTGCATACAACAGTTTCTCCACCTTTAAAAATTCCCTTTCTGTACGCTTTTATAACACCTGCTATAGAAGCTGCAGAAGCAGGTTCACAGAAAACGCCTTCTGTTGAAGCAACAAGCCTGTAAGCTTCCAAAATTTCTTCGTCTGAAACAGCATCAATAAATCCATTACTTTCTTTTGCTGCTTGAAGAGCTGGTTGCCAGCTGTAAGGGTTTCCTATTTTTATAGCTGTTGCTATTGTTTGGGGATTTTTGATAGGAAACCCTTTTACTATAGGTGCCGCTCCTTCTGCCTGCCAGCCTATCATTCTTGGTAATTTTTTTGATTTTCCGGCTTCGTTATACTCTTTATAACCTTTCCAGTAAGCTGTTATATTACCGGCATTTCCAACAGGTATAAAATGGAAATCAGGAGCATCACCTAAATGGTCAACTATTTCAAAAGCAGCTGTTTTCTGTCCCTCTATTCTGTAAGGGTTTACAGAGTTAACAACTTCAACAGGAAATTTTTCTCCTATCTCCCTTACTATCGCAAGAGCGTCATCAAAATTTCCCATAAGAGCTATAATTTTAGCTCCATAAACCATAGCCTGTGATAGCTTTCCAAGGGCAACAGCACCTTTAGGGAGGATTACATAAGCATCCATGCCGGCTCTTGCAGCATAAGCAGCTGCAGACGCAGATGTATTACCTGTAGAGGCACATATAATAGCAGTTTTTCCAGACTCTTTTGCTTTTGATATAGCCATTGTCATTCCCCGGTCTTTAAAAGACCCTGTGGGATTTAGACCTTCGTACTTTAGATATATTTTTAAATCCTTATCTGGAGCTATTTTTTTAGAAAGGTTTGGGGCATCTATTAGGGGTGTATTTCCTTCATAAAGTGTAATAATAGGTGTTTTATCAGAAACAGGTAAAAAATCTTTATAAGCCTTTATAATCCCTTCCCATTTATAATAGCCCAAAATAATTTATCCTCCTGCTAAATTTGACAAAATATTATAACATCTAACCCTATTCTTTCTTTTTTCAAAAATTTTCATGATTATAGTTATACATATATATTTGTATAAGCGTATAATATTAGATTTAAAATACACTCTTGAGGTTTTTGCTATGCCTAAAAAAAGAGGAGCAGATATAGTAGTAGATGTTCTTTTAGAAGAAAATGTTGAAATAGTGTTTGGATTACCAGGTGGAGCTATTATGGAGGTGTACGATGCACTATATAAAGCTCCACTTAGAAATATACTTGCAAGGCATGAACAGGCAGCCGCACATATGGCTGATGGGTATGCAAGGTCAACAGGAAAAGTTGGTGTAGTTCTTGCAACTTCTGGACCTGGAGCTACAAATCTTGTAACAGGTCTTGCAACAGCCTATATGGATTCTGTTCCAATGGTTGCTATAACAGGGCAGGTTCCTACAAGTTATATAGGAACAGATGCATTTCAGGAAGCTGATGTTGTAGGAATAACAAGACCTATAACAAAACACAATTTTCTTGTAACAGATATAAAAGACCTTGCCCTTATTCTTAGAGAAGCTTTTTACCTTGCAAGAACAGGAAGACCTGGCCCTGTTCTTGTTGATATACCAAAAGATATAACCCAGCAGGAATACGACTACAAAATGCCAACAGAAAAAGATGTTATAGATGCCCTTCCGGGATACAAACCTCATTATGAAGGAAATCCTGTTCAGATTAAAAAGGCTGCTGATTTGATAAGAAAGGCAAAAAGACCTGTTCTTTATGTTGGTGGCGGTGCTGTAATATCTGGTGCCTCAGAAGAGGTAAGGCAGCTTGCAGAACTTACAAGAATACCGGTTACAACTACAAATATGGCTAAAGGGGTTTTTGATGAAACCCATCCCCTTGCACTCCACATGTTAGGTATGCATGGAACATACTATGCAAATATGGCTGTTTACCATTCAGATTTACTTATAGCCATAGGTGCGAGGTTTGATGATAGGGTTACAGGCAAAATAGATGAGTTTGCACCGGAAGCCAAAATAATCCATATAGATATAGATCCGGCATCCATAAGCAAAAATATACATGTTGATGTTCCAATTGTTGGTGATGTTAAAACTGTACTGAAAAAACTGTTAAAAGAACTTGAGAAAAAACCTGTTGAATGGATTTCTGCAAGAGAAAGCTGGCTAAAACAGATAGAAAAATGGCGTGAAAAACACCCTTTAACCTACAGAAAAACAGATAAAATAATAAAGCCTCAATACGTTATAGAAGAAATTTATAACATTACAAATGGTGAAGCCATTGTTTCAGCAGGGGTAGGTCAACATCAGATGTGGGCTGCAATGTTTTATAAGTACAGATATCCAAGGCAGTTTTTAAACTCTGGTGGTCTTGGAACTATGGGATTTGGATTTCCTGCAGCTGTAGGTGCAAAGTTTGGAAATCCAGATAAAACAGTTTTTGCGATAGAAGGTGATGGTTCATTTGTTATGAATATGCAGGATGTCATTACAGCTGTTCAACACAGGCTCCCTATAAAAATAGCTATAATAAACAACGAATTTTTAGGTATGGTAAGACAGTGGCAGCAGTTCTTCTATGACAGCAGGTACTCTTCTGTATGCCTTGCAACCCATCCTGATTTTGTGAAACTTGCAGAATCTATGGGTGCTGTTGGTCTTAGGGCGATGAAACCTGACGAAGTTAGACCTGTCTTAGAAAAAGCTATGGAGATAAATGACAGACCTGTTATTATGGATTTCGTTGTAGATAGGGAAGAAAATGTTTTACCTATGGTTCCTGCAGGTAAAAGTTACAGGGAAATGATTTTAACACCTAAACAGAAAGGTGAAGCTGAAACAATGTATCTTGTAGGATAAGGAGAAGAGAGATGGGAGAAATAGCACCTTTAAAAGTAAGACCTCAACCAAAAACTGAAGTAAGGAAACATGTAATTGTTGTAAGGGTTCAACACAACTTTGGTGTTTTAACAAGAATAACGAGCCTTTTTGCAGGAAGAGGCTACAACATAGAAAGTTTAACTGTTGGAAAAACACATGAGCCAAATGTTGCAAGAATTACAATTGTTGTAGAGGGTGATGAAAGGATAATAGAGCAGATAATAAAGCAGTTGAGAAAGCTAATTGAAACATTAAGGGTAAGAGATATAACAGATGTTCCCCACATAGAAAGGGAGCTTGTTCTGATAAAAGTTCATGCCGGTGAAGATAAATCAAGGGATGAAATAATGAGATTAGTAAATATATTCAGAGCAAAAGTTGTTGATGTTTCCCCTGATACGTACACTATAGAAGTGACAGGAGATAGTGAAAAGATAGATGCTATGATAGAACTTCTCAGACCTTTTGGATTAAAAGATATAGCCAGAACTGGAACATTAGCTCTTGTTAGGGAATCTGCAAAAAGCAAAATTCAGGAATGATAAAAAAAGTTTTATATTGCTTTTTTATCTTTGTATCATTTTCATATGGAGAAGTAGTAAAACTAAACAAGATATATCTTGATAATCTCCCTGAAGACTACAAAGAGGTTTTCAGGGAGTTTTTGATATCAAATTTCTCATTTTCTGATAAAGTGGAAACAGACAAAAAGGTCAATCTAAATATCTCATGGTCTGGAATATCTTACAATGTCTGTTTCGATTTTATAGAAAAGGATAAAGTTAAAAAGATAAGCTGTTTCACAGCATCAACAGGTGAAGACCTATACGAAAAATTCTTTAAGACCCTCAAAGATTTCAAAAAATCTGAAAAATCAGAAAAAAACTCACTGCTCTACATAAAAACAAACGAAATACCTTCTGGAAAAAAATTGAGAATTTTATCTGAAAAGGGAGATATCCTTGTTGGTTACAAACTTTTTAAAACTGGTAAAGGGAATCCATACATATCAGGAACTGTAAGTTTAGATACTGTAACTTTAGAAAAAGAAGCTGCAAAGAAACTGTTAAATCTACTTTTAAAGGGAGTAAAAATAAAAGAGATTTTGATTATTCGTTGATATTGGTGTAAGATTTTTTCAAATTTAAACAGATATTGGAGGTTAAGAATGGCAAAAATCTACTATGATGAAGACGCATCTCTTGAGGTTTTAAAAAATAAAACTGTGGCTATTATTGGATATGGAAGTCAGGGACATGCCCATGCTTTAAACTTAAGAGATAGTGGTATAAATGTGGTAATTGGTCTTTACTCTGGAAGTAAATCTGCAGAAAGGGCAAAAGCTGAAGGT
>CAYTOE010000082.1:0-7934 GCA_964439255.1 uncultured Aquificales bacterium | reverse complement strand
TGTTATTTTAGGTTCTTACTTTATATATAAAGAGCGGTTTCTTGTAGCAGGGTTGTTTATTTTGATTGGAAATATCTGTGATGCTTTGGATGGCTCTCTTGCCAGGAGACATAATCAGGCAACAAAGTTTGGGGCTTTTTTAGATTCTGTTGTTGATAGGATTTCAGATTTTATACCATTTGTAGCCCTTGCTTTTTTGTTCAGAGAAAATGAGATTATGCTCTTTTTAACTATCATATCTATCATTTTTTCTTTTCTTGTTAGTTATACAAGGGCAAGGGCTGAAGGATTAGGAATAGAATGTAAGATAGGTATTTTAGAAAGGCCTGAGAGGTCAGCTATACTCATAGTTTCCCTTTTTGCAAACGCTGTTGAAGTTGGTATTTTTTTAATCGTCTTAGGTACTTTTATTACCACAATTCAGAGGATTTTATGTGTGTACAGGAAATCCAGATAAAAAAATCCCCTGCTTGAAGCAGGGGCAGGAACAAAAGTTCCTGGAGAAGCTCTCGCAGCAGAAAAATATTAACCTTATATTAAAAATCTTTCTCTGATTTTCCTCAGATTTATTAGCATGTTATTAGCACTTGAATGAAAAAATAAACACAGTAAATTTTTTCTAAAAAAGGAGGGTTGAAATGAGGATCAAAATAAACAGTTTTGATGCTCTTATTGTTGTTGATGTTCAGAATGATTTTATGCCTGGTGGTGCCTTACCTGTTCCTGAAGGGGATAAAGTAGTTGAGCCATTAAACAGGTATATAGATTTATTTGAAAAAAATAAAAACCCTGTGTTTTTCACAAGAGACTGGCATCCAGAAAATCATATATCATTTAAAGGCTTTGGTGGAATATGGCCTGTTCACTGTGTTCAGGATACAGAAGGAGCAAAATTCCATCCAGATTTAAAAATCCCTTTAGATAACAAATTTATTATCTCAAAAGGGACAAGTAGAGATTTTGATGCTTATTCTGGTTTTCAGGGAACTGTTTTAGACAGTCTTTTGAAGGAAAGAGGTATAAAAAGAGTTTTTATTGGAGGTGTGGCTACAGATTACTGCGTAAAAAATACAGCTTTAGGTGCTTTGAACCTTGGTTATCAGACGTTTGTCCTTGCAGATGCTATTAAAGGTGTTGATGTTAATCCCGGAGATTCTGAAAAAGCGATAGAAGAGATATTATTAAAAGGAGGAGCTCTTATAGAATTTTCTGAATTAAAAGGCGGCTAAAGCCGCCCTGATTTAACTCTGAGCTATTTTTCTTAAAACCATAGGGAGAATTCCACCATTTTTGAAGTACTCAACATCAACAACTGTATCAAGTCTTGATTTTACTTTAAACTCTACAACCTCACCATTTTCCTTTGTAGCTCTTACTGTCAGCTCTTTTCCAGGTTTCATATCCTCAACACCTATTATTTCGTAAACCTCTGAACCATCAAGTCCAAGCTCTTCCCATCCTTCACCTTCTTTAAACACAAGTGGAAGAACCCCCATTCCAACAAGGTTTGATCTGTGAATTCTTTCAAAGGATTTAACAATAACAGCTTTTACTCCAAGAAGCTGTGTTCCTTTTGCCGCCCAGTCCCTTGAAGAACCTGTTCCGTACTCTTTTCCGCCTAAAACAATAAGAGGTGTTCTCTCTTTGGCATACTTAACAGCAGCATCATAAACAAACATCTCCTCTTTTTCAGGGAACTTGAGGGTGTATCCTCCTTCCTTTGGAGCAACAAGTTTATTTTTTATTCTGACATTGGCAAATGTTCCTCTTACCATTACCTCATGGTTACCTCTTCTTGAACCATAGGAGTTAAACTCCTCAACAGGAACTCCATGCTCAAGGAGATATTTTCCTGCAGGATATTCAGGAGGTATTTTTCCTGCAGGTGAGATATGGTCTGTTGTTACAGAGTCTCCAAGAAGTTCAAGAACTCTTGCTCCTTTAATATCCTCAGGTGGATTTACCTCAAGAGTAAAGTTATCAAAGTAAGGTGGTTTCCTGATATAAGTAGAATCTGGATCCCACTCAAATGTTTCGCCTGTTGGAGCTTCAAGAGACTGCCAGAACTCATCTCCTTCAAGAACATTCTCATACTTCTCTTTAAACACTTCAGGAGAAAGAACCTCATTCATTATTTTGTTAATCTCTTCCTGAGAAGGCCATATATCCTTAAGATAAACAGGATTTCCGTTAGGGTCTTTTCCAAGAGGCTCAGTTGTAAGGTCAATATCTGTTCTTCCTGCTATTGCATAAGCAACAACAAGAATTGGGGATGCAAGCCAGTTTGCTTTTACATCTGGGTGAATTCTCGCCTCAAAATTTCTGTTTCCTGAGAGAACTGCAGAAACAATAAGGTCATTCTCTTTAATAGCTTTCTCTATATTTGGATGAAGAGGTCCACTATTTCCTATACATGTTGTACAGCCAAAACCAACAATGTGGAATCTTAATGCTTCAAGGTATGGTAAAAGCCCGGCTTTTCTGAGGTATCCTTCAACAACTCTTGAACCGGGAGCTAAAGAAGTTTTAACATAAGGCTTTACAGAAAGACCTTTTTCCACAGCCTTTTTAGCAAGAAGTCCTGCACCTATTAAAACAGATGGGTTTGATGTGTTTGTACATGATGTGATAGATGCAATCACAACAGATCCATCTCCTATAACAACCTCTTCTCCATCAATCTCTATTTTTGCTATTTTCTTTCCTTTATGAACCCTGCATTCTCCAATTTCCATATCTGTTCCAGCTTCATCTTCAAAAGCTGTAATTTCTTTTATATCTATCTCTCTGTTGTAGTTACAGTTTAAAAGGTCTATAAATGTTTTTTTCATATCTTTTAATGGAACTCTATCCTGAGGTCTTGAAGGACCTGCTAAAGAAGGTTCTATCTGAGACATATCTATTTCTACAATATCTGAATACTCAGGAGTTTCATTTCCAGTGTAGAAGAGCATATTTTCTTTTGTATAAGCTTCAACAAGTTTTGCTGCTTCCTCTCTGTTTGTGAGTTTAAGGAAGTTAATTGTCTCCTCATCAACAGGGAAGAACCCCATTGTTGCTCCGTACTCTGGAGCCATGTTTGCAATAGTTGCCCTATCTGGTAGAGAAAGCTTTTTAACACCTTTTCCAAAGAACTCAACAAACTTCTCAACAACTCCTAACTCTCTGAGTTTTTGAGTTATTGTAAGAACAAGGTCTGTTGTTGTAGCACCTTCTGGAAGCTCTCCTGTAAGCTTAACACCTACAACCTCAGGTATTTTCATGTAATAAGGCTGTCCTAACATAACAGCTTCAGCTTCAATACCGCCAACACCCCATCCCATTACACCAAGACCATTAATCATTGTTGTGTGGGAGTCAGTTCCAACGAGAGAATCTGGGAATGCCACAACCTCTCCATCTTCCTCTTTTGTCATAACAACCTGAGCAATATACTCAAGGTTAACCTGGTGAATAATACCTGCACCAGGAGGGAAAACTCTCATATTATCAAAAGCTTTTTGAGCCCATTTTAAAAGCTGGTATCTCTCTTTGTTTCTCTTATACTCAAGTTCAAGGTTTTTCTTGAATGCATCTTCAGTTCCAAAGAAATCAATCTGAACAGAGTGGTCAATAATAAGATCAACAGGAACAAGAGGATTTACCTTTTGAGGATTAATATTAAGCTCTTTTGCCGCGTCTCTCATAGATGCTAAATCAACAACTCCAGGAACTCCTGTAAAGTCCTGCATAATAACCCTTGCCGGGTGGTGTGGGATTTCCACAGGTGTATCGTACTTTCTCTTCCAGTTTGCAATATTTTTCAGATGTTCCTCTGTTACAACTCTTCCATCTAAATTCCTTAAGAGGTTTTCAACAAGAATTCTGATAGAAAAAGGAAGACTCTCAATATTTCCTATATTTTTTTCTTGAAGCTCCTTTAAAGAGTAGTAGGAAAAAACTTTTTCTCCCACAGTTAAATGTTTTTTGAAAATATCTTTTTCCATTTTTGCCCTCCTGAAGTTTATGAAAATATTTGTACTTAATTACTTATATATAAAATGAGCTTCTTCATATTTTTTTGTATAATTTTCTGAAGTTTTAAGAGAAGGAGGCTTATTTGAGAAAATTAAAAGATATAAGACCTATAGAATTAAAGGATTATAAGCTTTACGCTATAAATCAGCTAAAACTACCAGGTGAAACCCAGTGGGTTGAACTTACAACATACAGAGATGTGGCAAAAGCTATTAAAGATATGGTTGTAAGAGGTGCTCCTCTCATAGGAATAGTCGGGGCTTACGGGTTTGCTATAGGTGTAAAAGAAATTATCGATAATGGAGAATCTCTGGAGAATGTAAAAATTGTTTTAGAAACTTTAAAGAAAACAAGGCCTACAGCGGTTAACTTATTTTGGGCTTTAGATAGGATGTGGAAAAAGTTTGAAAAATGGACAAAAGAAGGAAAAAGAGGTAAAGAACTTGTTGATGCACTTTTTAAAGAGGCAAAAAAAATAGATTTAGAGGACTATCATGCAAATAAATCTATAGGTGGTTATGGACAGGTTCTCCTTCCAAAAAAAGCAAACATTTTAACCCACTGTAATACAGGTGCTTTAGCTACATCAGGATGGGGAACAGCTTTAGGTGTTATTAGAAGTGCTTATGAGGATGGAAAAGATATAACCGTTTATGTGGATGAGACAAGACCTTATCTTCAAGGGGCAAGACTTACAGCCTGGGAGCTTTTAAATGAAGGAATAAACCATTACCTTATCACAGACAATTCTGCTGGTTTCCTGATGTCTAAAGGTATTATTGATGCTGTGATAGTTGGAGCTGATAGAATAACTGCTAATGGCGATGTCGCAAATAAAATAGGGACTTATTCCCTTTCTGTTTTAGCAAAAGAACATAATATTCCTTTCTATGTTGCAGCTCCTTCATCAACATTTGACTTGCACACTGAGAAAGGAGAAGATATTCTTATAGAAATAAGAGATGAAATGGAAGTAAAAACCTGTGGAGGGTCTACTATAGCACCGGAAGGCACAAAGGCTTTGAATTACAGTTTTGATATAACTCCAGCAGAAAATATTACAGCAATAATAACGGAAAAAGGTATAATTTCAGAAGTAAATGAGGATAAAATAAGAAAATTCTTTAAGTTTGGGGGAGATTGAATCATTAATATAAAAGGAGAGGGCAAAATGAAAGTAGTAACAATTGGTGGAGGAACAGGGCTATCTTCTCTTCTCAGGGGTATAAAACATCTTGTACCTGAGAAGATATCTGATTTAACAGCCATTGTCACCGTTGCTGATAATGGGGGGAGTTCAGGCAGACTAAGGGAAGAAATGCAGATACCTGCACCTGGAGATATAAGAAACTGTATAGTTGCTCTTGCTGAAGATGAAGATATACTTGCAAAGGTATTCCAGTACAGATTTTCAAACGGAGAAGGATTAAAAGGACATAGTTTTGGTAACCTGTTTTTGACAGTTTTAACAAAAATTGAAGGCAATTTCTTAGATGCAATTGAGATAACATCTAACATCCTTAATATTAAAGGGAAAATAATTCCTTCAACAGATGAGATGGTTGATATAGTAGCTGAGTTTACTGATGGAAAGGTTATAAAAGGGGAAACACAGATAACAGAGTATGGAAAACAGCTAAAGGGAAAAATAAGAAAGATATGGATGGAGCCGGGAAATGTTAAAGCACCTGAGGATGCAGTGAAAAAAATAATGGAAGCTGATTTTATTATTTTAGGACCAGGTAGCCTTTTTACAAGCATAATACCAAACTTACTCGTAAACGATATAAGAGAAGCTGTTTTATCTTCAGATGCTTATAAAGTTTATATATGTAATGTTATGACCCAGTACGGTGAAACAGATGGATTTACAGCCTCAGAGCATATAAAAGCTATTCACAGTACAGTTGGAAAACCTTTTATAAATGCAGCTATTGTGAATACAACAATTCCACCTGACGACGTTTTAAGAAGATACATGAAGGAAAATGCAGAACCTGTAGTTGCAGACGCTGGGAATATATCAAGGTTAGGAATAACAGTTTA
The DNA here is from genome assembly GCA_964439255.1 of uncultured Aquificales bacterium. Lineage (GTDB taxonomy): Bacteria > Aquificota > Aquificia > Aquificales > Hydrogenothermaceae > JAADDV01. Next base: position 1,871 of record CAYTOE010000082.1, on the reverse strand, counting down.
TGCAGAAGATTTACTTGACACAGGTACTTACGCAAGGCATAATCCGGAAAAATTAACATCTACATTATTAAAGGTATTTAAAGAAAAAGCCCTTAAACGAACAGCTTAATGAAAAGATTCTTAACAGAGTTTAATACAAAAAAGATAAAAGAAGAAACTGTTGATACTGTTATTGTAGGTGCTGGGATAGCAGGTCTATCCTCAGCGCTCCAGCTTGCCAAATTAGGGATAAAACCTCTTATAATCTCAAAAAAAGAGGCAGAAGTCTCAAACTCTTTCCTTGCACAGGGAGGAATAGCTGCTGCCATTGGCATAGATGATGACCCTCAACTCCATTACGAAGATACAATAAAAGCAGGAAAGGGTCTGTGTATAGAAAGAAACGTCAGGGTATTGGTTGAAGAAGGTTTAGAAAGAATAATAGACCTGATTAATGAAGGGGTACCTTTTGATAGAGATAAAAATGGTCTTCCCCTTTTAACAAAAGAAGCTGCCCATTCAAGAAGAAGAGTTCTCCATGTAAAAGATAAGACAGGAAAAGCTATAGGTAGTTCTTTATATAAAAAGATAATCTCCTATAAACTAAATATAGAAACAGGTTATTATCTTGAAGAGATTTTAACAGAGGAAAACAGTTATAAAGGTGTAATAATATCAAACGGCAGGGAAAAAGTAGTTGTAAGAAGTAAATCTCTTATCCTTTCAACAGGTGGTTACTCTGCCATTTTCAAAAGGAACACATCAGCCTACAAAGTTTCAGGGGATACAATATCTACGGCTTATAGGGCAGGACTTATCTTAAAAGACCTTGAATTTATACAGTTTCATCCGACAGCTGTATTCCTTGAAGGTGTACCTGCTTATCTTATATCTGAGGCTGTTAGAGGTGAAGGTGCGATTCTTGTTGATGACAGAGGCAATAGATTTGTTGATGAACTAAAGCCAAGGGATGAGGTCGCAAGGGCTATATTTAAAAAATATATGGAAGGGAGGAAAGTATTTTTAGATATATCACCTTTAAGAAAAAAAGGTATCAATTTTAAAGAGAGATTCCCTTCTATATACTCTATGTTCAAATCTATAGGTTTGGAAAGTGAGAATCTTATTCCTGTTAGTCCAGCTGCTCATTATTCAATTGGTGGAATAGAAGCCCAGTCAAATGGAAAAACAAACATTGAAGGTATTTTTGCTGTCGGGGAGAATTCATGTACTGGGGTTCATGGTGCAAACAGACTTGCAAGTAATTCCCTTTTAGAATGTGTTGTATTTGGATATAAAACAGCATACAGTGTCTATATTTACAATATGTACAGTAAGATAGATAAAAACTACAACATATCAAATAAAATTGAAGGTAAACAGAGTCTAAAAAATAAACAGGAGATGCTCAACCAAATAAAAAATCTTATGTGGGAGCATGTAGGCCTTTTAAGAAGTGAAGAAGGATTGAAAAAAGCATTAAAATCAATCAATGAAATAGAAAATCAACTGTATAATTATACAAACGCAAGATATTTGATTGATTTAGTATATTTGGCAAAAGGAGTAGTTTTATCTGCTTTAAATAGGAAAGAGAGTCGTGGAACCCACTACAGACTTGATTTTCCTGAAGAAAAAAACGAATATAAAAAACATACAAAGCTTTATAATAACTTTAAAATAAACTTGGAGGTAAATTAGCCATTCAGGAGTTAAGAGTAAACAGACAGATAAGGGTTAAGGAGTGCCGCCTTATTGATGAAACAGGGAAAAATCTTGGGATTGTTCCAATTGAAGAGGCCTTAAGGCTTGCTGAAGAGAAGGATTTAGACCTTGTTGAGATTTCACCTAATGCAAAACCGCCTGTCTGTAAAATTATGGATTACGGGAAG
>CAYTOE010000081.1:0-7939 GCA_964439255.1 uncultured Aquificales bacterium | reverse complement strand
GTTTTTTTGTGGAAGTAATCCTGAGGATTTTCAAACTTTCTAAGGTCTGCTTTTGTATCAACTTCTATAACAACTTCCGGAGCAACAGGAATGAGTTTGTTTTGCTTTATATAAGGTTTTATCTTTTCCTTTTCCCATATGGCTATATCAAGGTTATACCAGCTTTTTTTGGCAAACTTAAAGCCGACTTCGTTTGAAAGAATTTCATATTTTTTACCTAAAACCTGTAATAAAAACTTAAAGATAACTTTTATTAACCATGCCTGTAATCCGCTACTTCCCATAACAGCCTCTAAAGGTATTTCCCCTTTAAGCACCTTATCGTAATCCCTGTAGTAAATAGGTGAGCCATAGCGCATTTCGTATATAAGGGCTCTGGGAATACCTCTTCTTTTCTTATTTGAAAGTTTTTCTTTTGTGGCAACACCCATTAAATCTCTATCTCCTTGTGTCTTGCAGCATGACACTGGATATTTACTGCAACAGGCAGAGAGGCTATATGAACAGGTGCAACCTCTATTTTTACATCAACAGCTGTTGTTGAACCTCCAAATCCAAGGGGTCCTACACCAAGCTTATTTATCTCTTCAATGAGCTCCTCTTCAAATTTTGCTATTTTAGGGTCTGGATGTCTCTCTCCTATAGGTCTGAAAAGGGATTTTTTTGCAAGAACCGCTGAGTAATCAAATGTTCCACCTATTCCAACTCCTACAGTAAAAGGAGGGCATGCATTTGGACCTGCATTTGCAACAGTTTTTATAATAAAGTTTTTAACGCCTTCCCATCCATCAGCAGGTTTTAACATCATCTGCCTGCTTGTGTTTTCTGAACCACCGCCTTTTGCTGCAAACTTTATTTTTATTTTATCTCCTGGAACAATATCAAAGTATATAAGGGCAGGAGTATTATCCCCAGTATTTTTCCTTTCTATAACAGGGTCATAGGCTAAAGAAGCCCTTAAATAACCTTCTTTTGTAGCCTCTCTTACACCTTCATTTATAGCATCTCTTATGCTTCCACCTTCTATATGGACATCCTGTCCTACCTCAACAAAAAAGACTGGATAACCTGTGTCCTGACAGTAAGCCACCTCTTCAGATGCAGCCACCTCAGCATTTTTAAGTATTGTTCCTAATATCTCTCTTCCTATTGGGGATTCTTCTTTTGTCTGCGCCTCTTTAATTGCTTCTATAAAATCAGAAGGTATGAAATACTCTGTATCCATTACTAAGGTTTTTACAACCTCTTTTATCTCATTTGCATGTATTGTCCTCATTTTGCTACCTCTTTTTTTATATAAGTCCAAGCTCTTTTATTCTTTCAATACCAGATTTAACTGATTTTACTGAAGATTCCCACTCTTTTTTCTCCTCTTCAGTAAAATCTAATTTAATAATATCCTCTACTCCATGAGCTCCAAGTTTTACAGGAACACCTATACATATATCCTCTGCTTCATAATGTTTTGCAGCTTCCTCATCTAAATAAACAGAGCATGGTAGTATCTCCTTTTTATCTTTAAGAATTGCTTCCACCATTTCAACAACAGAAGCTCCAGGAGCATGGTAAGCTGATGTTCCCATATAAGAAACAATCTCTCCACCACCAAATTTTGTTCTTTCTACAATCTCTTTCAGTCTTTCTTCAGGGATAAGCTTTGTTAAAGGCTCTCCTCCAACATTTGAAACAGAAAGGAGAGGGACCATATCATCTCCATGACTACCTAAAACATAGGCATTTATATTTTTAACAGAGACTTTCAATTCCATAGATATAAAAGCTTTAAACCTTGCTGTATCTAAAACACCAGCCATTCCCATCACTCTATTTGGAGGAAATCCTGTCAGTTTTAGAGCTGCGTATGTTAAAACATCAACAGGGTTTGAGACAACAATAACAATAGCATCAGGGGCATACTGTGCTATTCTTTCAGAGATTGTTCTTATAATACCAACATTTTTTGACAGAAGATCATCTCTACTCATACCAGGTCTTCTTGGAAAACCAGCTGTAACAACTACTATATCTGAACCTTTTAGAGGCTCATATCCTTCTCCATCAGGGGTAACTGTAAAACCTTCAACCTCAACATCACAGTCTATAGCTGCCGCCATCTGTTTTATATCAAGAGCTTTTCCTTTCACTATTTCATAAACTTTATCACCATCTTTTCTTGCAAGGTCAAACATTCTTACATTTGCTATTTCCCTTATAGCCACTAAATTCGCCACATGCTCCCCTACATTTCCAGCTCCAACTACTGATACTACAGGTCTCTTGTATTCTCCCATGAAACGCCTCCAGAATTTGATTTTGCTTGACTAAATTAGTCTATAATTATCAATAATCTTTGTCAAACAACGTTTGATTTTACAAAATTTGTCTTTTGTCTGATATAGATAATATTAATTTTTCCTTTTGTATGTTTTTATAAAACAAAAAGGAGGTTTAAATGTTTTATATAAAATTAAATAGAAGTAAGATTAAGGTTTACGGTGAAGAAGGGAAACTCCTTCCTAAAGGTTTCTTAGAAGAGCATGTTTCCTTCCTTCATAATCTTTTATCTAATGATATAAAAGGATTAAAAAACGGGGAGTTTAACTACAATCTCTGGCTAACACCAAATGGACACCCCAAAGAGGAATTTTTTGTTTATAGAGAGGAAGACTATTTTTTAGTTGATACATCAGCAGATTCAAAAAAAATAATAGAAGAATTCAACAGGCAAAAATTATCTCTAAAAGTTTTTTTCGAAGATTTAACACAGCATTTATCCCATTATTTTGTGTTTGGAGAAGGAATAAACGATTATGTAAGGAAAAAATTTGGAATAAATGAAGATTTTTTCCATTTTAAAAAGTACAAAAGTTTTTTAGTTGCAAGGAATCCTTTAAGAATTAATCAAAATGGGTATGACCTTATAGGAAAAGAGGAAGAGATAAAGGATTTTTTAACAGATTTTGAACAAATATCTGCTGAAGAATTTGAAAACATAAGAATAAAAAACTGTATGCCAGCAATTTACAAAGAGCTTTCAGAAAAAATTATTCCAAATGAGACAGGTTTCTTAGAGTATTTTGCCAGCTTAACTAAAGGCTGTTATGTTGGACAGGAAGCAGTTGCGAGGGTATATTATAGAGGTGCACCGTCGAGAGCTCTTGTTAAGTTCCTCATAAAAAAATCAGCCGAAGAAGGGGATGAAATATACGAAAAAGACAAAAAGGTAGGTTTTATCACCTCTGTTTCTTCTGATGGAAGAAGAGGTCTTGGATATATTTTAAGAGCAAAGGTAGAAAGAGGTAAAACTTTTAAAATAAAAGACGATAAAGGTTATATAAAAGTAGAAGGTATATGCAAACCTAATTTTTAAAATTAAGAATAAGAAATAAAAAATAAAACAAACCTTCATAGAAGGGGAGAGTGAATATGAATCATTTAAAGAAATATGTAAAGAAAATTAATTTTGAAACAAACATCTTAAAAAACAAAATTAACCAGATTGAGAAAGAGATTTCAGCCCTGGAAATGAAAAAAACCCTGATTCAGGATGAGTACATAGCCCTAAAGTCAAAAAACTTTGATAATATTCAGGAAGTATTTATGCAGAGACAGTACCTGCTTGAGCTTAAAGAGAAAATAAACCATATTGAACTTGAAAAGAAAAAAAGAGAAAATGATTTAATACCTTTAAAAGAAATTCTGGCAGGAAAAAATGCAGAAAAAAAAGCTGTTAAAAAATACTCAGATAAGAAAGAAAAAGAACTTATTAAAAGGGAAATTAAAAGGGAAATCGAGCTTGCCAGCGAAATTTATAATAGGGCTAATATGTAGCTTTACGATAGCTCTTCCTTCTTTCTCAGATAACGATATAAAAATCAGTAATGACAACGAAACCATTGAGAATAGTGACAATGACATAACAAATCCCCTCCCAGCTTATCAAGATGAGATTTCCATTGAACTTGAAAAGCTAAAAAAAATAAGAGAAGAAGTAGAAAAGAAGATAGAAGAAGATAAAAAGATTTTACAAAAGATAAAGGAAGAAAGGGAAAAGTTAAAAAAAGAGAGAGAAGATTTTGAGAGGTATATAAAACAGGTAGAATCTGAAAGGTACAAAAAGTTAGCTAAAGTTTTTGAGAAAATGGAACCTGAACTTGCAGGTGAAAAAATATCAAAAATGAAAAATCCAAAAACAGCCGCCTTTATTATCTACAATATGAAAGAAAGAAAGGCGGGAGAAGTTATGAATTATGTTGACCCTAAAATGGTCAATAAGATTCTAAAAATACTCACCCAGCTAAAGAAATCCAATTAAAAAAACACAAACCATTCTAAAATTTATAAAAATTTCTGTTAAAAATTTGACAATAATAGACTAAAGTTATATATTTATGTTGATTAAAAATATAAAGAGGTGGTTATTAAATGGCTAAAAAAGATTATTATGAGATTCTTGGAGTTAGTAGGAATGCAACCCAGGATGAAATAAAAAAAGCTTATAGAAGACTGGCAAGAAAGTACCACCCAGATTTAAATCCAAACAACAAAGAAGAAGCAGCAGAGAAATTTAAAGAAATAAGTGAAGCTTACCAGGTTCTTTCAGACCCTGAAAAAAGAAAACTCTATGACCAGTACGGACATGCAGCTTTTAGTGGAGCAGGAGCTGGAGCTGGAGGTTTTGAGAATATAAATTTTGAAGACCTATTCGGATTTGGAGGAAGAAGTAGAGGTGGAGATTTTGGAAGTATATTTGAAGATTTAGAAGATATCTTAGGAGGATTTTTTGGTGGCGGAAGAAGAACAAAAAGGGAAAGCAGAAGAACATACCAGAAAGAAAGAGGAGAAGATATATACCAGACAGTAACTGTTTCCCTTGAAGATGCATACAGAGGAACAACTCTTACAATAGAAGTTCCAAGATACGTTATTTGTGAGAAATGTGCTGGAACAGGACAAAAACCTGGAAGTACACCAAAAACATGTCCCCAATGTGGAGGTTCTGGGCAGGTAGTTTATACAACAGGTTTCATGCAGATAGCACAAACATGTCCTGAATGTGGCGGAACAGGAGTTATTCAGGAACCATGTGACACATGTAACGGACGTGGTCTCGTTATGAGAACTGAAACAGTTAAGGTCAAAATTCCACCTGGCGTTGATAACGGTACAAAACTCAGAGTTCCAGGAAAAGGGCACAGTGGAAGATTTGGCGGAGCACCAGGAGACCTCTGGATTATTGTAAATGTTCAACCCCACTGGTTATACGAAAGAAAAGGGGATAACCTTTATGTAAAAGTTAATATATCAGTAACAGAAGCTATAAAGGGAACAGAAATTGAAGTTCCAACATTAGATGGTAAAACAGAAAAACTGATAATAAACCCCGGAACCCAAAGTGGACAGCAGATAAGAATTCATGGAAAAGGTATGCCAAGGCTAAAGTCCTCTGGCTATGGTGATTTAGTGGCTGTTATAAATGTTGAAATACCTTCTATAAAAGAACTATCAAGAAAAGCTAAGAAAATTGTTGATGAGCTTGACAGAGAAATTCCAAAACCAAAAACAAGATATGAAAAACCTTAATGAGAGGTGAGGAAGATGAAAAAAAATAATGATAGAAAAAAAGAACCTGTATATATGATAGGCGCTGTTTCAAGGATGTTTAATATACATCCACAGACGCTTAGACTTTATGAGAGAGAAGGTCTTCTAACACCTTCAAGAACAGAGGGTAAAACGAGGCTTTACTCACAGGAAGATATAGAAAAACTTGAATTTATCCTCTTCCTGACAAGAGAATTAGGTGTTAACCTTGCCGGTGTTGATGCTATTTTAAGAATGAAAGAGCAGATGGAACAGATGCAAAAACAGATAGAATACTTACTTGAGTACATACAGGAAGAGATAAAGAGAAGATATGCAGAAGATTTGGAAGAACAACAAAACGCCCTTGTAAGGATACCAAAAGTAGAGATAACCAGACTTGAAGAGTATATGTATAATAAATACAGGAAAAAATAAGGAGAGGTTTATATCTTGGATGAGGGGTTGCAAAAAGAGGTTGAGGATTCCTTTTTAGAATTTCTATCCTACACAAAGGCTATTTTAGAAGAAGAGCTTTCTGAAATTGATGTTAACAAGATAGAAGACTACATAAAAATAGTTGTAGAACAGCCTGATTTATACGAAGATTGGATAGAAAAAATAGAAGAGGCACCTTTGCCTGATTTAGATAAAATTGAAAAGTTAGAATACAGTGATGGCATTCATTTAAAAATTCTTTATTCTTTAAAAACAAAAGAAGGAGTTCATTATAGAAAAATAAAAATAAAAAGTAACGGAAAAGTAGATATAAAAGATTTTATAGAGTTAGAGAAATTTTATGGTAGTGCAAAACTAAATATAAGACTTTATTTTGATGTATATGGCAACCTTATTTTTGAAATTAAAAAGGTGTAAAAATGAAAAAGCTTATTTATGAAATTCCTTCAGACCTGTTTGAGCTTTTTGTTGTTGAACTTAATGGTTATGGTATAGAAATAATAAACAGAGATGAAAAAGAAACCGTATTTGCTATATATACAGAAGACAAAGAGGAACAATCTATTAAAGAAGCGATAAATTCAATATTTGAAGATTTAGGTAATGGTAAACTTGTTTTGGAAGAGAGTATAAAAGAGGAAAACTGGGAAGAAAAATGGAAGGAAAACTTTAAACCTATAGAAATAAAACCTTTCATAATAATTCCAGAGTGGGAAGTTTATGAAAGAAAAGATTTGATACCTATAAAAATAAAAGTTGCTCAGGCTTTTGGAACTGGCCTGCACGCAACAACACAGCTTGTTCTTTCTTTACTACCTGAATATATAGAAAAAGGGAATACAGTTTTGGATATTGGAACCGGAACAGGAATTCTTGCTATAGCAGCTAAAAAATTAGGTTCAGGAAATGTTAAAGCTATCGATATACATGATAAAGCTATCGAGGAATGTAAAATAAACTCCTGGGAAAATGAGGTTGAGATTGATTGTGAAAAAAAATCTGTAGAAGAGATAAAAGATAAATATGATGTTGTTTTAGCAAACCTGCAGATAGAAATATTCCGAAAACATTTTAAACATATATCTTCCCTTTTCAAAAAGTACCTTATTGTTTCCGGCATTTTTAAAGATAAAGAAAAAGAAGAGTTTTTAAAAATGGTAGAAAGTCAGAATTTATCAGTTGTTAAAGAGCTAAGTAAACCAGAATCTCCAGAGAAAAAAGAGGATTTATGGTATGCATTCGTCCTTCAACATAGCTAAGTACATTGACCATTCAAATCTAAAGCCCTATGCTACATACAAAGATATCGAAAAACTCTGCCAAGAAGCTATTCAGTACAGTTTTTATTCTGTATGCGTAAATCCATTTTTTGTAAAATTTGTAAAACAAATTCTAAAAGGAACAGATATTAAAGTTTGTTCTGTTATAGGATTTCCCCTTGGAGCAAACACATTAAAAACAAAACTTACAGAAGCAACAAACGCCTGTTATGAAGGTGCTGATGAACTTGATATAGTCTGGAACATAGGTGCATTTAAATCAGGAGATTACAGTTATGTTGAGGAAGAACTGAAAACTATAGTCTCTTACACAGAAAATTGTATTCATAAAATAATTGTCGAAACAGCCTATCTTACCCATGATGAGAAAGTCGTTGCTATAAAACTTGTAAAAAACAGTGGAGCAGAATTCATAAAAACATCAACAGGATTTGCACCTTCCGGTGCAAAAATAGAAGATGTAAAACTTTTTAAACAACTCTCCGGAGAAACCTTAAAAGTAAAAGCAGCCGGTGGTATCAGAGACTACAAAACAGCTATAAAAATGATAAAAGCCGGTGCAGACAGAATTGGAACAAGTCACGGTGTAGAAATAATAAAAACAAAAAAATAAAAAT
>CAYTOE010000080.1:0-7976 GCA_964439255.1 uncultured Aquificales bacterium | reverse complement strand
AACACAGTTAAAGCTGTTTTTGATGCTCTCCTTCAGGTAAGATCTCCCGAACAGGTTGCTAAATTAAGGGGAATAGATGAAGAGAAAGTAAAGAAAAACTTTAGAATTTACGCATCAGCTCCAATAGTAAAGTAGGAGGATAAAATGAAGGTTAAAGTTAAGCTGATTAGAGGACTTGCTGGAAAGAGAAAAGACCAGATAAAGGCTGTCAGATCTTTAGGATTAAAGAAAATAAATGATGAAAGAATTTTAGATAAAAACCCAATGGTTTTAGGAAATATTAGAAAAGCTCATCACCTTATCCAAGTGGAGGAAGTAGAATAATGGGTATAAAATTACACGAATTAAAACCTTCTTTTGGTGCTACACACAGAAAAAAAAGGGTTGGTAGAGGTATAGGTTCTGGACATGGAAAAACCTCTACAAGAGGACATAAAGGTCAGAAATCAAGAAGGGGATATGGTGATTTACCAGCTTTCTTTGAAGGTGGACAAACACCATTTATCATGAGAATACCCAAAAGGGGATTTAAAAACCCAAATAAAAAAGAGTATGAAATTGTAAATATAAAAGTCCTTGAAGAAAGATTTGAACCAAACAGTGAGGTAACACCTGAATCTTTAAAAGAGAAGGGACTTATCCGTTGTACAGAAGCTGTTAAAATTCTTGGAGATGGGGAAATAACAAAACCTTTAACTGTAAAAGCCCATAAGTTTTCAAAATCAGCTGAGGAAAAAATAAAAGCTGCAGGTGGAACAGTAGAAGTAATAGAATAAACCAAAGTTAGAGAGGGTCATTCTTGTTTGAAAAATTAAAAGTAATATTTGAATTAAAAGAACTAAGGGAGAGGCTCCTTTACACTCTCCTTATTTTTGCTATTTATAGGCTTGGAACACACATACCAGTTCCAGGTGTAGATTCAGCTGCTTTACAACATTACTTTAACGCCTCAGGTGGTGTTCTTTTTAATGTTTACAACCTGTTTTCAGGTGGTGCTTTAGGACGTCTTTCAATTTTTGCCCTTGGTATTATGCCTTATATATCTGCTGCTATTATAATGCAGCTTTTAACCGCTGTTATCCCAACCCTTGAAAGATACCAGAAAGAAGAAGGTGAGTATGGTCGTTGGAAAATCTCCCAGTATACAAGATATTTAACAATAGCAATAGCTGGATTCCAGTCTTTCGCTCTTTCTCTATGGATAAGTAATCTAAAAACAGAGACAGGTCAAACATTAATATCTGAGTCTGCTTTAATGTTTGTGATAATGACTCCAATTATTATCACAACAGGAACAATCTTTTTAATGTGGCTTGGTGAGAAAATAACAGAGTTTGGTATTGGTAATGGTATATCTATGATAATTCTTGCAAGTATCGTAGCAAGGATTCCTCAGGCTATTATCACTACATACGAACAGCTTAGAACCGGTGATTTGACAGTTTTTCAGGTGGGTGTAGCGATAGCAGTTATCATTATAGTTGTAGCTGGTATTATATATATACAGGAAGCTGAAAGAAGGATTCCTATACAGTACGCAAGGAGAAATATTGGTGCAGGCCTTCAGGCAACAGCCACATATCTTCCTTTTAAACTGAATCCATCCGGTGTTATACCAATTATATTTGCAGTAGCCCTTTTAATGTTTCCTGCAACTATAGCTCGTATGTTTGTTGAACAGAGTGAATTAGCAAGAAAAATCGTGGACCTATTATCACCTCAGAGTTATGTCTATTTCCTTATATATGTAGGTCTTATTATATTCTTTGCATATTTTTATACAGCTATCCTTATAAACCCAAAGGACATAGCTGATAATTTAAGAAAAAGCGGTGGTTTCATACCTGGAGTTAGAGCTGGTTATCAAACCGAGCAGTACTTGAACTTTATTCTGACAAGAATTGTTTTTGTAGGTTCTATTTTCTTAGCAGGTATAGCTGTTCTTCCTATGCTTTTAATAAAATGGCTTAATGTTCCTTTTTACTTTGGAGGTACATCCGCTCTGATTGTTGTTGTGGTTGCATTAGACACATTGCATCAAATAGAAGCTTTACTTGCTATGAAAAAGTATGAAGGATTTCTAAAAAGGAGCTAAAAATGGCTAAAACATTGATATTTTTAGGTCCTCCAGGTGCTGGAAAAGGAACCCAGGCACAGAGACTTGTTGAAGAAAAAGGTTTCATTCAGATATCCACAGGAGATATTTTAAGAGAAGCTGTAAGAAATGGAACAGAATTAGGGAAAAAAGCTAAAGAATATATGGATGCTGGGAAATTAGTCCCAGACGAACTGATTATATCCATTATGATGGAAAAATTAAAAGAGCTTGAAGGAAAAGACATTATTTTAGATGGTTTTCCAAGAACAATTCCTCAGGCTGAAGCATTAGATAAAATGCTAACGGAGTTAAACAGAAAAGTTGATGCTGTAATCCTTTTTGAAATACCTGATAAAGAGGTTATAGAAAGACTCTCCGGAAGAAGGATCGACCCTAAAACAGGAAAAGTTTACCATATAAAGTACAACCCACCACCGGAAGGAGTAGAAGTAATTCAGAGGGATGATGACAAAGAAGAGGTTATAAAAAAGAGACTTGAAGTTTACCATCAGCAAACAGCACCTCTTATTGAATACTATAAAAATCAGAATAAATTATTCGCCGTAGATGCATCAAAATCACCAGATGACGTTTACAAAGAAATTTTATCTGTGATAGAATAATATTTTGTTGCAAATGATTGAAATTAAAAGTAAACAGGATTTAGAGAAACTTAAAATTGCGAATAGGATTGTTGCAGAAATTCTGCAAATAATAAAAGAGGAAACAAGACCTGGAATGACAGGTATTGATTTAGATGAAATAGCGAAAAGAGAAGCAGAAAAGAGAAATGTTAAGCCTGCATTTTTAGGTCTGTACGGATTTCCAGCTGCTTTATGTGTATCAATAAATGAAGAGATAGTTCATGGAATACCTAAAAAGAAACCTATAAAAGAGGGTGATATAGTTAGTATAGATTTTGGTGTTGTTTATGAAGGCTGGTATGGAGATGCTGCCATATCTTATGTTGTTGGAGAAAAAATAAGTGACAGGAAGAAAAGATTATTAGAAGGAGTTGAAAGGTCATTAATGGCAGGGATAGAAAAATGTTATCCCGGTAATACAGTAAAAGATATCGCGGCTGCTATAGAAGGCACGTTAAAGGAGTACCGTCTCGCTCCTATTTGTGATTACGGTGGACATGGAATAGGCAGAAAGCCACATGAAGACCCTCATGTTTCTAACTGTGTGGCTAATGCAGAAAATGTTCTCCTGAGACCAGGGATGGTTCTTGCAATAGAACCAATGGCTACCCTTGGTAAAAAACCAAATTTTTACAGAAAGCTTAAGGATGGATGGACTGTAGTATCCAAAGAAAAAGCTTTGGCTGCCCATTTTGAACACTCTGTTGCTATAACAGAAAACGGTCCTGAAATCCTTTCAAAGATTGACTAAAGGTATTCGAAAGAATACCATCAGAGAGGAAAACAGGATGGCAAAGAAAAAGAAAAAAGAAGAAAAGGAAAAGGGTATAGTTGTTGAAGGAACAGTAGAAGAAGCTTTACCTAATGCTATGTTCAGGGTGAAATTAGATACAGGACATGAAGTTTTAGCCCATGTTTCAGGAAAAATGAGAATGCATTTCATCCGTATTCTCCCTGGAGATAGGGTTAAAGTTGAGCTATCTCCTTATGATTTAACAAGAGGAAGAATAATATTTAGAATGTGAGGTGCGAAAATGAAAGTAAGATCATCTGTTAAAAAAAGATGTGAAAAATGTAGAATCATTAAAAGAAAAGGAAGAGTTATGGTTATATGTGAAAATCCAAGACATAAACAAAAACAGGGTTAATTAGGAGGAAAAGATGGCTCGTATAGCAGGTGTTGATTTACCAGATAGAAAGAGACTTGAAATAGCTCTTACCTACATTTATGGAATTGGTAAAACAAGAGCAAAAGAGATTTTAGAAAAAACAGGTATAGATGGAATGAAAAGGGTTGGTGAACTAACTCCAGATGAACTAAATACAATCAGAAAGTTTATTGAGCAAAATTACAAAGTTGAAGGTGATTTAAGAAGGGAAGTTGCTGTTAATATAAAAAGATTGATGGATATGGGATGCTATAGAGGAATAAGACATAGACTCGGTCTTCCAGTTAGGGGACAGAGAACAAAAACTAACGCCAAAACAAGAAGAAAATTCACTGGAAGAATTAAAAGAAGGTAATTGAGGAGGAATCATGGCAAGAAAAAGAAAAAGAACAGCTAAAAAAGTAAAAAGAACCGTTCCTTACGGTATTGCACATATACAGGCTACGTTTAACAACACAATTGTAACAATAACAGACCCTGAGGGTAATGTTCTAACATGGGCTTCAGGTGGAACAGAAGGTTTTAAAGGAACAAGAAAATCAACTCCTTATGCTGCCCAAAAAGCTGCTGAAAAGGCTGCAAAAAGAGCAATGGATGAGTTTGGAATGAAAGATGTTGAAATATGGGTAAAAGGTCCTGGAGCTGGAAGAGAAACAGCTATAAAAACAATCCAGGCTGTTGGCCTAAATGTAAAAGTTATAAAAGATGTAACTCCAATACCTCATAACGGATGTCGTCCACCAGCTAAGAGGAGGGTATAACAGATGGGAAGATATATAGGTCCTTTAACTAAAGTTAGTAGAAGACTTGGTGTTTTTGTAGGTGGAAGCTTAAAAGCTTTCCAAAAAAGAAATTTTCCACCTGGACAACACGGTAGAGTTCAGGGAAGAAAAAGAAAATTATCAGATTATGCAATCCGTCTCCAGGAAAAGCAAAAATTAAGATACCTATATGGTGGTCTAAGGGAAAAGCAGTTTAAAAAGTACTTTGATGAAGCAGCAAGAATAGCAGGTATTAAAGGTGGAAACACAGGGCAGATACTCCTTCAACTTTTAGAAAGAAGACTTGACAATGTTGTTTATAGACTTGGTTTTGCAAAAACAAGACTTCAGGCAAGACAGCTTGTAAGACACGGGCATTTCCTTGTAAATGGAAGAAAGGTTAACATCCCTTCTTATCAGGTTGACCCTGGAGATATTATTGAACTTAGAGAAAAAAGTAAAAAATCACCTTTATTTAAAGAAAACCTTGAAAATAGAGACCCAAGGTCTATTCCATCGTGGCTTGAACTTGATAAAGATAACTTTAGAGGGAAAGTACTTGAAATTCCTCAAGAAATTGAACTTGAAATACCTGTTAATGTACAGCTCATTATTGAGTTCTATTCTATGTAATAAATTTATGGGTATTAAAACCCTTATCGGAGGTAGAATAACGAATGCCTTTTTTAGAATTTATAACACCCAGTAAAATTTATTGGGATGAATCAACTAAAACAGATAGGTTTGGAAGGCTCTATGTTGAACCGTTAGAAAGGGGATACGGCATTACACTTGGAAACGCTTTAAGAAGAGTTTTACTTTCTTCTCTTGAAAGCGGAGCTATAACAACCGTTAAAATTCATGGCGTTTCACATGAATTCACTACGATAGACGGTGTTGTTGAAGATGTTTCTGAAATTATCCTGAACCTAAAACAGATAAAATTCAAAATGAAAGAAGGTATTGATAGCGATTTCGCTATTTTGGAATTTAAAGGTCCAGGCAAAATAAAATCAGGAGATATAAAAGTTTTAGCAGGTATTGAAGTTGTTGACCCTGATATACATATAGCGACTGTTGATAGTGATGTTGAAATTAAAATGGAACTGAAAATAGAAAAAGGTCGCGGATATATTATGGTTGAAGAAATGGAACAGCCTACAGAGATAGGCTGGATTCCAATAGATACAAACTTTTCACCTATAAAAAAATGTACATTCAAAGTAGAACCTACAAGGGTTGGAGAAAAAACAAACTACGATAAGCTTATTCTTGAGTTTACAACTGACGGAACAATAACACCAGAGGAAGCTTTAACAAAAGCTACAAATATTCTTATTGAGCACTTCCAGCTTTTATTAAATCCAACTGTTAAAAAAGTGGAAGTTGTCAAAAAAGCAGAACCTGAAAGTATAGCTGAAAAAATAGAGGCAGATAAACTATCCCTTGCAATTGAAGAGTTAGAAATATCTTCAAGGGCAACAAATACACTTAAGAAACTTGGAATCCAGACAATAGGTGATTTAGTAAAAATGACCGAAGAAGACCTGAAAGAAGCTAAAAGTATTGGAAGAAAAGCCCTTAAAGAGATAAAAGAAGCTTTAGCAGACCTTGGACTTGAGCTTGCACCTTCACCAACAAAAAAAGAGTAAGGAGTAGAGAAGAATGAGACATAGAGTTAAAACAAAAAGCTTTCATAGACCTAAAGAGCAAAGAGAAGCTCTTTTTGTGAACCTTGCCTGCCAGCTTATAGAACATGGAAGAATTGAAACAACTCTTCCAAAAGCAAAAGCTTTAAGACCGTTTGTTGAAAAACTTGTTACTTTAGCAAAAAAAGAAACAGTTCATGCAAGAAGACTTTTAAATGCAAGATTGAGAAACAACACTAAAGCAGCAACAAAACTGTTTAAGGAAATAGCTCCCCTTTTCAAAGAGAGAAATGGTGGTTATACAAGAATCTATAAACTTGGAAGAAGAAGGGGAGACGACGCAGAAATGGCTATTATTGAATTTGTAGAATTTCCTGAAAAAGAGTAGCCATGTTCATAATAGCTAATTTTATAGAGGCGGTGGCCAGAATTCTGGACATCGCCTTAACTATTTATATGTGGATTGTTATAATATCGGCTTTACTGACATGGGTTAATCCTGACCCTTACAATCCTATTGTAAAATTCCTTAGAAGTGCTACAGAGCCTGTTTATAGATTCATAAGGAGATACATCCCAACTCATTTTGGGGCAATAGATATAGCTCCTCTTATCGTTATCTTCATAATTATGTTCCTTCAGTACTTTTTAGTCCCAACTCTCCACGAATTAGCCATCAGACTAAGAGCCTATCCATAGTATATCAGGCTTCTATAAACCATTTCCCTAATAAACTCCCAGATCCACTTTTAACATCTTCAAAAAAAATAAAACAGTGTTTGATTTTTTTTCTATAATAAATTACAATTTTTTAACCATTTAAATAGCACTTATTTAGGAGAGTGGGGTACAAAAATCAAAACCTATCCTGAAATCTAAAACAAATCATTAATAAAAGGAGGTTTGCCTATGGCAAAATTTAACATTGTATGGACTAAAGTTGATGAGGCACCGCAACTTGCAAGTTACTCTTTGCTCCCAATCATGAGGGCTTTTACAAAAGACGCAAATATAGGAATTGAAGTTAGAGATATTTCCCTTGCTGGAAGAATTTTAGCTCAATTTCCAGAGCTACTGCCAGAAGATAAAAGAGTTCCAGATGATTTGGCTTACCTTGGAGAACTTGTCTGGAAACCGGAAGCTAATATTATGAAACTTCCAAATATTTCAGCATCTGTTCCACAGTTAAAAGAAGCTATAGCAGAACTCCAGAAACAAGGGTATCCATTACCTGATTATCCAGAAAACCCACAAACAGAAGAGGAAAAGAAAATAAAAGAAAAATATGATAGATGTGTAGGTTCTGTTGTTAACCCGGTTTTAAGACAGGGTAACTCTGACAGAAGACTTGCAAAATCTGTTAAAGAGTATGCAAAGAAACATCCACATAAACTGAGAGATGTTTCTCCTCACTCAAAATCTCATGTTGCTCATATGAAGACAGGTGATTTTTATGAGCATGAAAAGTCTGTGATCATACAGAAAGACACAAAAATCAAATATATCTTTGAAGATGAAAATGGAAATCAGACAGTCTTAAAAGAGGTTGAAGTAGGAAAAGGTGATGTTGTTGATGGAACATATATGGACAGAAAAAAACTGAGAAAGTACTTTGAGGAAGTTATCCAGACAGCAAAAGATGAAGATATTTTATT
>CAYTOE010000079.1:0-8097 GCA_964439255.1 uncultured Aquificales bacterium | reverse complement strand
CTCTGTTATGTCATATTCGATAAGTATCCTGTAAATAAAGGACATCTTCTTATTATTCCTTTCAGGCATTTTGATAACTATTTTGAGGCAACAAAAGAAGAAAAAATCGCAATTTTGGAGTTAATAGATAAATCAAAAGAGTTTTTAGACAAAAAATTTAAACCAGATGGATACAACATAGGAGTAAATGTTGGAGAAGCTGCAGGTCAAACAATTATGCATGTTCATATACATTTAATCCCCAGATACAAAGGAGATATAGAAAATCCAAGAGGTGGAGTAAGGGGAGTTATCCCTGAAAGGAGAATTTATTGAAGCAATGCATTAATAATTGGAAAAAGGGAAAAACAAAGGTATATTTTTAGTAGAATCAATTTGAATTATGGAGAATAATGGATTTCACATACTTTATGCCTCCCTTAATAGGAGGTCTTATAGGATACATAACAAACTGGCTTGCTATAAAAATGCTTTTTAGACCTTTTGAAGAGAAAAGAATTTTCGGTGTAAAAGTACCTTTCACACCTGGACTTATTCCCAAAAGAAGAAGAGAAATAGCTTTGTCCATAGCAAAAACTGTAGAAGAACATATCCTTCCACAGGATAAAATTTTGAAGCTTTTCGAAGAAAGTAATTCTAAACAGAGGCTCCACAAAAGAGTTGAAATGGTTATTGACGACCTTATAGAAAGTATAATTGAAGATGTAAGGAAAAACATAAAAGAAGGCATTTCTCTGGGAAAAATAAGCATAAAAGGAACAATAGTACTGACAGCTATAGATAAGCTTTTAGATAAAACTATAGAAAGTCTTAAAGAAAAGTTAAAACGAAAATTAATAGAGAAAGCCTCTGATAAAATAGAAAAGCATATAGAAGAGGAACTTCCGATTATTGTAAAACAGCTCAATATTAGAGATATGGTCGTTGAAACATTTATGGAGATAGATATACAAACCCTTGAAAAAATAGTTATAGGTTTTTCAGAAGACCAGTTAAAGCATATAACTTACACAGGTGCTGTATTAGGATTTATTATAGGTGTTTTTCAATCTGTATATATGTATTTAAGCGCTTGATTCTGGTATAATGACTGACCATAAAAATAATAATGAGGGCTTTTGCAAAATTGCAAATTTGACTGGAAATCCTCAGAACTATTGGATATATTATATTTCTAATCATATCAAAAGGCTTTTTGGAAATAAAAAACGGGGGACAATATGAGAATATCTCCAAGAATTCAGTTTACAGAAAACATAATTTTACAGTGTGGTAATGAAGCATTAGAAACAAAAGGTGTTGACCTTTCCCTTCAAGGAATTAAAGTCGAAAACAACTATCCAGATTACTGCAAAGATAATGTAAAAGTCTCTTTTGAATTAGGAAACAGACCTGTTACCCTTAAAGGACAGCTTTACAGAAATGAACAGAAAGAAATGGTTATTGTTTTTAAAGAATCGCCCGAGGTTATTTCAGATACTGTAGGTAAATATATAACTGATAAGATATACGAAAGTGGTCATTGCCCATTCTGTGAATATCCTATAGAAAAAACAGACAGGTACTGTCCAAAATGTGGAATGTACCTTGATTTCTCAAGTCCTAATGTCATTAAAGTTATAAATGATTTCAAATTGGGAAAAATTATTGAAGAGCTTACTGAGAAGGAGAAAGAGTCAATCGTTGAGGCTGAAATCTCCAGCAGTATGGAGATGATAGGTACCAATGAAAAAATGAAAGATGTTTTTCAGCTAATCAGAAAGTATGCAGCAACAGACTATCCTGTTCTTATAGTAGGAGAAACAGGTACAGGTAAAGAACTTACAGCAAGGGCTATTCATCAAAAAAGTAGCAGAGCAAATAAACCTTTTGTTGTCGTTAACTGTGCATCAATACCCTCTGATCTTTTAGAGGCTGAGCTTTTTGGTTATGAGAAAGGAGCTTTTACAGGCGCTGACAAAAGGAAACCAGGTAGAATTGAATTAGCCGATGGAGGAACACTTTTCTTAGATGAAATAGGAGATATGCCATACAATCTACAAGCAAAACTTTTGAGATTTTTACAGGAGTACACATTTGAAAGATTAGGTGGTACTGAAACTTTAACAGCTAATGTAAGAATAATAGCTGCTACAAATGTAAACCTGAAAAAGGCTATAGAAGAAGGAAAATTCAGGGAAGACCTTTTCTACAGACTTTCAGTCCTAACAATAAATCTCCCACCTCTAAGAGAAAGGGGAGAAGATGTAGTTATAATGGCAAAGTATTTTGTTGACAGATATTCAAAAGAGATAGGAAAAAATATTAAAGGTCTTACAAAAGATGCTATAGACCTTATAAGAACTTATTCATGGCCTGGAAACGTTAGAGAGCTGATAAATGTGATAAGAAAGGCTGTTGTATTAACAGATAAAGAGTATATCGATGCTGAAGACCTTGATATTAAAATAGATTCTGCAGAGATGGAAAATATATCAAATATTCTTGATATAAGAAAACATACAGAAAGGTTAGAGAAAAAGCTATTAAGGGAAGCATTTATAAGAACAAGGGGAAATATTACAAAAATGGCAAAACTGCTCGGTATAAGCAGACCAAAAGTTTATAAACTTTTAGAAAAACATAATGTTGGCGAAATTCATTTGAAATAAAAAAAGCCCGCTTTAAGCGGGCTTTCTATTTAATGATGCATACCTTCTTCATGTACGTGTCCGTGTTTTATCTCTTCAAGAGAAGCATCTCTAACATTTACAATCTCAACATCAAATACAAGGTCTTTACCTGCTAAAGGATGGTTCATATCAACAGTTACAGTATTTTCATCAAAATCAACAACAATCATATTAATAATCTGTCCTTCTGGAGTTTGAGCCTGTAAAGGTAAACCTTTTTCAAGTTCAACACCCTGGAAGTACTCTCTTGGTGCCTGTTGGATAAGATTAGGGTCTTTTTCTCCGTAAGCCTCAGAAGCCGGAACTTCAATAGTTCTTTTTTCTCCTTCTTCCATTCCTTCCATTCTCTTTTCAAGACCAGGAATGATGTTTTCTGCACCGAAAAGAACAGACAATGGCTGTCCGTAAGCCTGACTTGAGTCAAGGACTTCTCCAGTTTCTTTGTCCCTGAGAGTGTAATGGAACGTTACTACTTTGTTGCTTGTTGCCTTCATAAAAAACTCCTTTAAATGAAATTAAATATTTTGAACTCTTATATTACTACACTTTTTCCAAAAATTCTTTTATTTCTAATTTCTCATATTCAGAAGGTGTTGAGTAAATATATACACTATTGCTATCTTTGTCCATACCAATTAAAACAACTTTTTTAAAACCTTCTCTAAAAGCAAAATCTATAGACTCTTTATAGTTCCTGTCTATTATATCCCTGGTTACTGTATAACCTTTTTCCCTTAACATTCGGGCTAACTCATAAGCTGTTCTCTTTTCTTTTGTTATGTCTATAACATAAAAATCCTTTTTCCTCTCTTCTTTGAACAAGTCAAATCTCAATATACAGTCCCACAAACTTAGCAAATCAAATGCGAACCCTGTTGCTGGATAGCTTCCGTTATATTTTTCTATAAGATTATCGTATCTTCCTCCTTTTCCAAGGGGTTTTGGAAAACCTTTAACAAAAATCTCAAATATTATTCCTGTATAGTATGAAAACTCCTGTGGTTCTCCAAGGTCAAAGATAATTTTATCTTCAAGCTTGTAAACCTTTAATATGTTGTAAACTTCTTCCAACTGGTTTATAGCATCTAAAAGACCAGGATAGTTTGAAACTACGTCTTTTAGTTGAATAAGAAATTCATATTTCCCCTGGTATTTGGGAATGTTAATAATAAATTCTTTTAGTCCTTCATCTATTGAAAGCCTATTACAGAAATCCTTTAAGTTGTATATCTCCCTGTTTTTTATGTAACCCATAAGCCTGTTAAAATCTGTATCAGATAAAGATAAAATAGATTTAAGTTCTTTAAATATCTTTATGTTGTTAATATCTATCTGAAAGTTATTTATACCTAAGTTTTTTAACGTCTTTGAGGCAACAGCGATAATTTCTGCATCTGCTTCTATCTGTGGGACTCCTATGAGCTCTATACCTGTTTGCCATTTTTCCCAGAGCTGATTACTTTTCTTTGATGCGTATCTAAAAACATTTCCAGAATAGTAGTATCTTTTTGGTAAATCCTTCTTTTTTAGGGAAGAAAAGTACCTTGCTATCTGTGAGGTAAAGTCTGCTCTAAGTACAAGGATATCACCTGTATTTCTATCAACAAACTTAAAAGCTTTCTGGGAAACATCTTTTCCTATTCCCCTCTCATGTATATCAAAGTATTCAAAAGATGGAAGTATTATTTCTTCATAGCCCCAGAGCTCAAAACTTCTTTTTATCTGATTTTCTATTTTTCTTATCTGAAACGTTTCTTCCCTGTTGAAAACCCTTACACCGTCAGGAATACCAATTTTCAATTTTTACCTCTTTTAATTTTTTATTTTCTATTATACAAGGTTTTAACAGGCATGAATAAAAGTTAAAATATTTACTTTATCAGTTTTTAAGGTGGTTTTATGAAAGGGATTATAGCAGCAGGCGATAAACTGACAGCAGAGGCAGGGGCTTTTATTCTCAGAGAAGGGGGAAATGCTTTTGATGCAGCCATTGCAGCCATTTTAGCAGCTCCATTATCTGAACCTGCTTTAACAAGCCTTGGAGGTGGTGGATTTCTTTTAGCAATTCAAAAAGGGATGTTTCCAGTTTTATATGACTTCTTTGTTGATGTTCCTCCTAAAAGGGTTGAAAAACCAGACTTTTTCCCTGTTTATGTTGATTTTGGTTCCACTGTACAGGAATTTCATATCGGATGTGGTTCTATCGCTATTCCAGGTATGGTAGCTGGAATAATGAGGATACACAAGGAAAGGGGAAAATTACCTTTTAAAGAAGTTATAAAACCTGCTCTGAACTATGCTAAAAAGGGTATCTTTCTTTCAAAAATGCAGGCATCCTTTGTAAAATTACTTGAACCTATTTTTACAGCAACAGTGGAATCAAGAAAGATATATGCACCTGACGGAAAACTTATAGATGAAAACACACTTTTTAGGAATCCAGATTATGCAGAGTTTTTAGAAGCACTTTCTGAAGAAGGTGAATGGATATTTTATGAAGGAGAAATAGCGGACAGAATTGAAAAGCTTTCAATTGAAAATAACGGACTGATAAGGAAAGAAGACCTTAGAAGATATCAGGTAGAAGAAAAAGACCCTATTTATTTTAGATTTAAAGGATATGATATTTTCACAAACACTCCTCCTTCACCTGGAGGTTTGTTAATAGCCTTTACATTAAAACTGATTGAAGACAAAAACCTGAGTACTTTTGGTTCTATCGAACATCTATCTTCTTTAATTGAAGCGATGCATTCAACCCAGCTTTTTAGAAGAGAATATGTTGATAAAAATATACATAAAGCAGGTATAGAAGAAATTTTGGAAGATGAAAAAGTGTTTGAGATTTACAAAAACTTTTTTGAAAAAAGAGTTAATCTATGGGGAAACACAACCCATATATCTGTTATGGATACAGAAGGAAACGGTGTAAGCGTTACAACAACAAATGGAGAAGGTTCAGGTTATATAATACCAGGTACCGGAATAATGTTAAACAACATGTTAGGAGAGGAAGATTTAAATCCAGATGGTTTTTTTAAATGGCCTCCTTATGTAAGATTACCTTCAATGATGAGCCCTACAGTTGTTATGAAAGGTGAAGATATTGAACTTATTTTAGGGAGTGCTGGCAGTAATAGAATAAGAAGCGCTATCATTCAGACTATACTAAATAAAATAGTTTTTAATAAAACAGTTAAAGAGGCTGTAGAACTTCCCAGAATACATTATGAAAATCATGTCGTATATATTGAACCTTCTTTTGAAAAAGAGGTTATAAAAAAAATAGAAGAACTGTACGAAACTGTTATTTTTGAGGAAAAAAGTCTTTTCTTCGGTGGTGTTCAGGCTGTTTCTAAAAATATGGAAGGAGCAGGTGATCCAAGAAGAGGAGGAACAGCTATTAAAGTTTAATCTATAAAAAGTCTTATTCCTGCTATTCCAAAAGCACCTGCATTTAAAACTTCTAAAATCTTTTCTTCTGTTATACCTCCAAGGGCATAAACAGGAATATTTACGCTTCCAACAACCTCTTTTAGTTTTTCTATTCCTTTTGGAGTTCCTTTTTTAGGAGTATCAAAAATAGGAGAAAAAGTTATAAAATCAGCTCCTTCCTTTTCTGCTTTTTTTGCACACTCTAAAGAATGACAGGATTTTCCCACAATCAATTCAGGAAATTTATGCTTTATAGGTTCAATAGGAATACCGTTTTCTGGAATATGAACACCATCAGCTCCACTTAGTAGTGCGATATCAACTCTATCATTTACAAGAAAAATAGCATCATACCCGTCTAACAGTCTCTCCATTTTTTCAGCATACCTGAAGATTTCTTCAGGTGTTAAATCCTTTTCCCTTAATTGGAACATTCTAATACCTTTGTCAAGCATCCTTTTAATCTGGTCTTCAAATTCCCTTTTAAACTGCTTCCTATCTGTTATTGCATAAAACTTCTTCAAAACTTTATGCAAATCTATTCTCCCTTATCAAGATAGACAAAAACACCAAAAACAACAAAAGCAAAAATAACCATTCCTATTATAACTATGGGGAACCATGTTCCTGGATCCATTTTAACCTCCTTTATAGTTAATTATTACTAATATTTTAATCCCTCTTTCCATAAATGCATATACAAAAATTTTTCAAAAAGTGACAAGATTTGTCTTTTTTTTGTTATATATGTGTAAAAAATATTTACAATCAGGCTCTTAAAAATTGGCACGATTTTTTCTTATATAAAAAAACAAATAATTAAAGCCCCAGGGGGAGAGTGAAATGAAAAAAAGGATGGCTTTAACAGCACTGATAGCGACTACAGTTGCTTTATACAGTTGTGGTGGAGGAGGTGGTAGTAACTCAGAGGGAAATAGTCTCACTCCATCAAATATTACAACACAGTCAGAAGCTAAAGAGACTGCAAAAGGAATTTCATCTATACAGAAAATGATTTCTTTAGGCAAAGGAAACATTCAAACAATGTCTTCAGATGCAAAAGCTGGTTTCCTGAAATCTGTTTTGAATGCGATAAATAACCAAAATATATCTACACAAGGTACAGGAAACTGTAGCTATGGAGGTAGTTATGAAGCTAATAAAACTGGAAATAGCTCAGCTTACATACAGTTTAACAACTGCAAAATCAGTAGTTGCGAAACACTAAATGGGAGAATAGATGCCTCATTAATCGATGCTAATAATAATGGAATACCTGAGAATGCTTCATTAACTTTTAGAAAAGGTTTCTCTTACCAGAATAGCTGTGATAATGAGCAAGTTAACATAGGGGGGGATTTTTCTGTTTCCATTTTTGGGAAACTCCCAGGGGGAGATATTTATGATAATAACCAGAATCTAAAAGCACAATTAGAACTTGATGGGGGGGAGGTTTTTTTATCACAAGACAATGAAAACGTCTCAATGAATTTTTATGGTTTAACTTTTTATGCAAACGAGTATGACCCACAGGATGCAGATTATGAATTTTCTATAAACGGGGGGCTTAAATACACAGACAACTTCTGTCTGAATAAAACAATAAATATTATCTATAAAACGGTAAACCCTTTCAAAGAGTACTCTGCTTCCAACTGTCCATATACAGGCAAACTTCTTATAAACGATGGACAGGTAACAGTAATTGCATATGATAATGATAATAATCCTTACAATTCAAATAACGTTAAAATAACCTTTGGGGATAATGATGTTATCTTTGATGGTTCATGTGAAGATTTAGATAACTCAGGCGTGTGCCCCGAGTAGCGCACCTCAATCCCCTCCCTCCTTTGTTTCATTGCACTAAACCTCAACGTCCTATGGCGGGTGCAAAGCCCGCCCTTTTTTAATTTAAAAAGATGTGTTTTTACTAAGGATTAGATGATTAATAAAAATTCAAAAAGATTTTAACGGATATTTTTAGAAG
>CAYTOE010000078.1:0-8126 GCA_964439255.1 uncultured Aquificales bacterium | reverse complement strand
AAGTATTATAGGAAGATGGGCAAATTTTGGTTCTTTAAAACCTAAAGCTCTGTATATTAAAATCTGTTTTGGAGTGTTTGATAGATGGTCTTCACCTCTTATCACATGGGTTATTTCCATTAAAGCATCATCAACAACAACAACAAAATTGTAAACCGGTGAACCATCTGAACGAACTATAACAAAATCTCCAAATTCATCCACATTTATCTCTACAGTTCCCTTTATTAAATCTTCAAAAACAATATACTCACCATCGGGGACTCTAAAACGCCAGACATAAGGTTTACCCTGCTTTTCAAGTTCTTCCTGCTCTTCTTTTGATAGATTTCTACATTTTCCACTGTACCTTGGAGGTTTTCCCTCTGCAAGAGCTCTTTTTCTTTCTTCTTCAAGTTCCTCAGGTGTACAGAAACATTTATACACATGTCCGCTTTCTTTTAGCTTTTCAAGGTAATCCTGATATATATCTGTTCTTTCTGACTGCCTGTAAGGTCCATATTCACCACCAACATCTGGTCCTTCATCCCACTGTATGCCAAGCCATTTCAGGTCATCTATAAGCATCTCCTCATACTCTTTTTTTGAACGCTCCCTGTCTGTATCTTCAATCCTCAGGACAAGCTTCCCACCTGTATGTTTTGCATAAATGTAATTGAAGAGTGCCGTTCTTGCATTTCCAAGGTGTAAAAAACCTGTTGGACTTGGAGCAAATCTAACTCTAACCAAAAGCCAATCCTCCTGAGTTATTTCATAAATCTTTCATACATTTCTTATTTATTATAACAGTGGCCGAAAATTTAATAAGAACTATTTCTGGAGGATGAGATGATAAGGTGGATAGATGAATTTTTAGGAGGAAGTAGGGCTCCTGAACCTGAGGAGTTGGAGAACTGGAAAAAAAGCGATATAGATACAGTTATAAACCTTTTAGGTGGAGATTATGGCAGATTCATTTCAGAGAAAGAAAAAGAAGAAGGATTTAATGTTATAAGGATTCCTTTTTCTATGGCAGACCCTATTCCTGAGGAAGATTTTTTAGCTGTTTATGAGTATATAGACCAGTTAAAAAAAGAAGGCAAAAAGGTGGTTGTTCATTGTAAGTATGGGCAGGCAAGAAGCGGAACTTTTTTAGCTGGTTATCTTATATATTCAGGTCTGCCTTATGAAAAAGCTCTGAATATAGTAATGGAAAAAGGGTTTTATCCCCACACAGATTATCAGATAGAATTTTTAAGAAAACTTTCAGAGGAAAAGACAGTAAAAAATGGTTGATACAAGAGAACTTAGAAAGGCTAAAATTGTATTTAAGATTTCGGGAAAAAGAGTATCTGTAGAAACCTTTGAAAAAATGGAGGAAAACTCAGAAAATATCGAAGAGAAGTACTTTTTTAGAGGATGTAAACACACGTTGGAAAAACATTTTTCAGAGGCAATTAAATGGTTTCAACTTGTTCAAGACCATGATGCCACTTTTATGATTCTGTTGAACGCTTTTAAATTAGGTGATTCGTTTCTTTTTTCTGAATACTATAAAGAAGATATAAAAAGAGGGAATCTGCTAAAAAAAACAGGTCTGTCTGTTTTCTTAGAGATAAAAGGTAAAATGGAACCTTTAAGCATGGATTTAATTGAGAAGTTAAAAAGATATCTGGAGGAATAAAGATGCAGATGATAGAAACTGATAAAGCTCCAAAAGCTATAGGTCCTTATTCCCAGGCTATTAGATATGAAAATCTTCTTTTTATATCTGGACAGATAGCCATTGACCCTGAAACCCAGACATTTGTTGGTGGAGATGTGAAAAAACAAACAAGAAGAGTAATGGAAAATATAAAGGCTATTTTAGAAGAAGCAGGTTTAAGCTTTAACCATGTTATTAAAACAACTATATATCTTAAAAATATTAATGATTTCAACGATGTTAATGAGATTTATGGTGAATACTTTTCAGATTACAAACCTGCACGGGCTACAGTTGAAGTTTCCAATTTACCAAAAGATGCCCTTGTGGAAATAGAAGTAATAGCAGGTTTATAAAAGAGGCAAAAGCATAAGCTTTCGCCTTTACTCTCCCCCCGGGAACCTCTCTTTTTGTTCAGAATAAAATATTTTTTGTGCCTGTTTTATGATATTAGTTAGCATTTACTGATTGGAAAAGGATTTAGAATCTTAAAAAATCTGATATTCTAAATATATCTTTCAGGCTTTATAGGAGGTTTTGATATGAAGAGGGCTTTCCTGTTTTTTCTTATGGTTTTTATTTTCTTTTATGGATGTAATAACGACACAAGAGAATCAAAATCTAACCTTATATCAGCTCAGGAACTGATAACTGTACCTCCTAATACTATGAAAAACATACTTGATTCAAAACATATTCCCCATGGTGAATATGTTTTTGGATATAAAGCCTATAAAATCCTATATGAAACAACAGATGATGCTGGTAATAAGGTAACAGCATCTGGCCTTTTAACAGTTCCTGTACCACCTGACAACCTTAAAGGTAAAGAATACTACTCCTTCCCTGTAGTTCTTAACCACCATGGAACTATATTTTTAGACAACGAAGCTCCTTCATATAATTTCTCACCTGGAGAAAACAGTACATTTCCTGTTATATCCCTTTTTACAGGTATATACGGCTTTGCTACTGCAATGCCTGATTATATAGGATATGGTGCCTCTAAGGAACATTACCACCCGTACCTTATATACAACTCAACAGCGAACGCATCTGTCGATATGTTAAAAGCATCAATAGATTTCTGTGAGAAAAATGGTATCCCTATAAGAAGAGATGCTTTCCTGACAGGTTATTCTGAAGGTGGATATGCAACAATGGCAACAGCAAAAAAACTGCAGGAACATCCGGAGATACTTATAAATGTAAAAGCGGTGGCTCCTTTAGATGGAGTGTACGATTTAGAAACTATGGGACTTGGTATCGCCACAAAACCTACCATGATTTATCCAGCATTTATAGGTTTTTTAGTTTACTCATACACAGAAACATACCCAAAAGATGTTGTAAGAAACCATCTTGTTCAGGAACCTTACGCTTCAAGACTCCCTTCACTTTTTGACGGAAACCACTCTGGAACTGAAATAAATGCTAATTTAACAACAGATACAAATGCCTTTTTTAATGGGGCTTATCTTTTAGATTTTGTTTCAAATTCTGAAAACCCTTTCAGAAAAAAGTTAAAAGAAAACAGCACAGACAACTGGGCACCATTATTCCCTGTTAGAATCGTTCATTGTGAACATGACAACATAATACCTTATATGCTTGCTTTCTCATCGTACAACAAAATGGTAGCTTTAGGTGGAAAAGATATACAGATTGTTGACCCTGAGGATGTTTTTTCAGGGTTAGTAGATAATGATGGATGGAACCATCAGGAATGTGCACCTTATGCCTATCAGATTGCAGCAAAATGGTTCTGTGAATTAGTACATGGTGCAGGTAAGTGTAAATAAAGGAAAAAGCTATTTATGGGAAGAACTGAAAAAACGATACTGACCATAAACCTTATCACTTTTTTTCTCTCTATATCGTATGAAACAGTTTTTACGGTTCTTCCTTTTTACCTGACCTCTGTTTTAGGGGTGTCTATGTTTGTAATAGGGATTTTTGAAGGTGGATATGACCTTATATCAAATTTTGTAAAAATTATTTCAGGTTACTATTCAGATTTACTGAGGAAAAAAAACCTTCTTTTTACAGCTGTTTCTTTTTCCCTTTTTTCAAAGCTTTACTTTGTAATAGGTAAAAAATGGGGCGATGTACTGATAGCAACAACATTGGAAGCTTTTTCAGAAGGAATAATAACACCTGTGAGTGACACATACCTTTCCTCCGGAAAAAAAGAGAGGTTAGGCAGGATATTTGGCATTAACAGGGTTTTTGAAAATGTAGGTGCATTTATAGGAATCCTTATAGCTTTTATATTTTCATACATGTTTTTGGATAAAATCACCTACAGAGAGTACTTTTTCTTTTCCCTTATTCCTGTAATTCTTGCCTTTATCCTGATTTTTTTCATTCCTTATGAAAAAAAGACAAAAAGAAAATACCCTATACCTATAGTTTCCTGGGAAGCATTCTTTCCAAAATATATTGTTCTTTTTTTTCTCCTTGCAACTGTTGATTTTGGTTACTCTTTTTATGTCCTTAAAGCTTACAGACAGGTTGATAATGAATCATTGACAATCCTGCTTTACCTTCTTTTTACAGCTTTAATAGGCTTTGCCTCCCTCTTTGCAGGAAGGATTTTTGACAGGATAGGTGAAAGAAAATTTCTTATGATAGTTGCAGTTCTGTTCTTTTTTAGTCATTTTTTAATGGTTATTTTTCCTGCTGCTGGTTTTTTAATCTTTGCTCTCGCAGATGGATTTTTTGATATTGGTATATGGGCTACTATAGGAAGAAAGATAAAATTTAGAAAAGGTTTTGTTTTTGGAACGTACCATTTTACTGTTGGATTTGCATCATTACTATCAGGTATGATTGCAGGGTACCTCTGGGACACTATAAATCCAGATTTCCCATTTGTTCTTGGAATGGGTGTATCATTTTTAACCTATATTATAATAAAGAGATACTTCTGAGGTATGTTTTGGGAACTGTAAAAAATCTACTTAAACTGAAAAAAGAGGGTGAAAAAAAATACGTTGGTGTTCATCCTTTTACCACTGTAAAGAAAAAAAGAAACAAACTGAAGATGAAGATATTGATATCTACTCTTTTAATATCAACAGTTTTAGTTTACTCATTTATTTTTTATATCTCATTTATAAAAGAAGAGAAACATCAGAAAAAGGTTGTTGAAAAAAAAGAAAAAATAAAGGTTAGTGCTATTTCAACCTCAGTAGAAAAAAAAGTGAGCTCTGTTATAGATTCAATAAACATACCTGATTTAAGACATAAAAAAAGCACCGAAGAGAGTTTATTTAAAAAAGCATTAAAAGCTTACACAGACGGAAATATGAGTGAATCCCTGTACTATATAAAGTTGATTCTTCAAAAAAAAGATTACATACCAGCTATACTCTTAAAAGCCAAAATTTTTAAGAAAGAAGGTTTTGAAGACAGGGCAAGAACAATTTTGGAAGAAGCCTATTACAAATACCCCGAGAACAAAGATATACTTGTAGAGCTTGCAAGTATATATGAAAAAGAAGGTGCTCTGGTAATAGCAAAAGATATGTATAAAACATTAGATGAGTTGGGATACATAGATGGTACGTTTGGTCTTGCAAGGATATATGAAAAGTTAGGAAATAAAGAAAAAGCCCTTGAGATTTACAGAAAGCTTTATGAAAATCCAAATTTAACAGAAGATAAAAAGAAAGAAGTTGAGAAAAAAATCATTCTTTTAGGTAAATAAAATGGAGCTTATTGAAAATACATTTTCACTTATACTTAACAACAACTTCAAAATAATCTGGATAAGTACAGACCTGTCAAACTTTTTAGGATATGAAAAGGAATATCTGGTTGGGAAAACGATAGATTTTATAACAGATGAGGATATCAGAAATAAGATAAGCCATCTAAAGTTTTTTGGAGCTCTAAAAGATTCTTCTTCAGGAATAACAACAGGGATATTCGATATAACAAAAATTTTAGACAGTAATGGGAATCATCAAGGTTATTTTGTACAGTTCTACTTTTATGATAAACAGATTGAGTCTGAAGATTTTTTAGTTTTTAACACTCAAAATATAAAAATGAGAAAGCTTCTCGAAAGGGCTTCTCTTGTAGCCCAATCAGATGTATCAGTCCTTATATCTGGAGAAACAGGAACAGGAAAATCAAGACTTGCAAAATGGATTCATATAAACAGTCCAAGGGTTGCCTTTCCTTTTGTTAAAGTTAACTGCTCTGCTATTCCTGAAACCCTTTTTGAAAGTGAGTTTTTCGGATATGAGAAAGGTGCCTTTACTGGAGCAAATAAAGACAAGCCAGGAAAGGTTGAAATTGCAAATAATGGAACACTTTTTTTAGATGAAGTTGGAGACCTTTCTCTCACATCGCAAGCGAAACTTCTCGTCTTTGTGGATACAAAAGAGTTTGAAAGATTAGGTGGAAATAAACCTAAAAAAGCTAATGTGAGGATTATCTCTGCAACAAACAAAGATTTGACAAAGTATCTACATGAAGGAAAGTTCAGGAAAGACCTTTACTACAGAATAGCTATTATAAAAATAAATATACCGCCGTTAAGAGAAAGGAAAGAAGATATACCACTTATTGTTAACAGCTTTTTACACAAAAAAAATAAAAGAATAACAAAAAGAGCAATGGAACTGCTGATGGAAAAAGATTGGTACGGTAATATAAGGGAATTAAGGGCTGTTTTAGAATCTGCATCTATATTAGCATACGACAGGGATATTTTGGATATTGAGCATTTTGTTGAAGATTTAACACCTTTTGATACTGTAAAAGATGACAGCTTGATAGAAGACAACCTGCCTGAACATCTTATTTTTGATGAAAAGGAAAGGATAAAATCAGCTCTTGAGAAAACAAAAGGAAACAGGAAAAAGGCAGCTGAGCTTTTAGGTATAAGCGTAGCTACCCTCTGGAGAAAAATGAAAAAATACCAGTTAGATTACTAAAAGGGCAAAAGCCCTAAAGCTCCAGAGATTTTTCCTCTATTATCCTTTTTGCTCTCTGGATAAATTCATCAACAGGCATTGCTCCCATATTTCCTTTTTTCTTTGTTCTGACTGCAACAGTTTTACTTTCAGCCTCTTTATCTCCTACAACAAGCATATAAGGTATTTTCTGAAGCTCTGCATCTCTTATTTTCTTGTTCATTCTTTCATTTCTCTCATCTATCTCAACTCTTATGCCAGCTTCTTTAAGTTTTGCCTCAACCTCCCTTGCATAAGGAATATGGGCATCAGCAATAGGAATAATCTTAGCCTGAACAGGAGAAAGCCAGAGTGGAAGAAGTCCTGCGTAATGCTCTAATAGAACGCCTATAAATCTTTCTATTGAACCGAATATAGCCCTGTGAACCATGTAAGGTCTGTGTCTCTTATTATCCTCTCCTATGTAATACATATCAAATCTTTCAGGAAGGTTAAAATCAAACTGAACTGTTGAACACTGCCACATTCTACCGATAGCATCTTTTATCTTTACATCTATCTTTGGACCGTAAAATGCACCGCCGCCTTCATCTATCTCATAATCAAGTCCTACACTTTCAATGGCTTTTCTTAAGGAATCTGTTGCAATCTCCCACATTCTGTCATCACCAACAGATTTTTCAGGTCTTGTTGAAAGGAAAACCTGAAACTCATCAAATCCATAGCTTCTCAGGGTATCTAAGATAAGCTTTAAGACACCCTTTATCTCATCCTCAACCTGGTCTTCCCTGCATATAATATGGGCATCATCCTGTGTAAATCCTCTAACCCTCATAAGACCATGTAAAACACCGCTCCTTTCATATCTGTAAACAGTTCCAAGCTCAGCAAGTCTTATAGGAAGCTCTTTGTATGAACGTTGTTTTGATTTGTAAATCTCAACATGGAAAGGACAGTTCATTGGTTTAACAAAATAGCCTTCTTCCTCTATCTGCATTTCTGGGAACATATTTTCCCTGTAGAAATCCACATGTCCTGATGTTTTCCACAGCTGCTCTTTTCCAACATGTGGTGTATAAACAAGCTGGTATCCCCTTTTTACATGCTCATTTTTCCATGCATTTTCTATCTCATTTCTTATGATGGCACCTTTAGGAAGCCACAGAGCAAGACCTCCTCCCACTTCATCTGTAATCATGAAAAGCTCAAGCTCTCTTCCAAGTTTTCTGTGGTCTCTTTTCTTAGCTTCCTCAAGCATGTTCAGGTATTTTTTTAGTTCTTTTTCTGTCCAGAAGGCAACACCATAAATCCTCTGGAGCATAGGATTTCCTTCCTTTCCTCTCCAGTAAGCCCCTGCGAGGGATACAAGCTTAAATGCTCCAGCCTCTCCAGTTGATGGGATATGGGGTCCTCTACAGAGGTCAACAAACTCACACTGTTTATAAACAGATATTGGTTCTCCTTCAGGTATCTGATGTTTTATGATGTCTATCTTGTATATCTCTCTTTTCTTT
>CAYTOE010000077.1:0-8126 GCA_964439255.1 uncultured Aquificales bacterium | reverse complement strand
CCTCTGGATTTGATTTTCTTTTAACTATAAACTTAATAATTATTAAAAATTTAAAAAGGTTTAGATGGAAAGTTTTATAAAACAGCTTGGACCTCTTTTTGAGATTGGGCTTATCCTTGTTATAGGGTATCTTTTTGGGAATATTGCCAATTTTTTTAAGCTCCCAAGGGTAAGTGGTTATATTGTTGCTGGAGTTTTAATGAGTCCTTATCTGCTTGGAATTATAGATAAGGAGTTTTTAGATAAATCAATTGTTATAACCCATGCAAGTTTATCAATTATTACATTTCTTATAGGTTCAAGTCTTGCCTGGGAAAAGGTTAAATCCCTTGGAAAAACAATTGCATTTGTTACACTTGGGGAAGCTGAAATCGCTTTTGTTTTTGTTATTATTGCTATGGCGATGTATCTTTATTTCTTTGGAAATTTTGATTTTAAGCTTCTTTTTGCCCTTGCCCTTGTTTTTGGAGCATTGGCATCTCCAACAGACCCTACAGCTACCCTTGAGGTTATCCATGAGTTTAAAGCAAAGGGAGTTTTAACTACAACAGTTTTAGGAGTTGCTGCTTTAGATGATGCAACAGGAATATTCAACTTTGTTGTTGGTTATGCTGTTGCTACTTCTATTCTTTCAGGCTCAGAAATAAAAGTAGGGGAAATTATTAAAGAGGTGGGTTTTGAGGTTTTCGGTGCTATTTTTTTAGGAATTGTTATGGGCTATATGATGCATTTTTTAGGTAAGTTTGCAGAAGAGAGAAAAGAGGTTGTTACTGTTACTGTAGGTATTCTTTTTCTTACATTCTCAATAGCCCATTTTTCTGGGGTTGATGAGCTTTTATCCACAATGACCACAGGAATAACCCTTGTTAATATTGACAAAGAAAATGAAAAATTTAAAGGACCTCTTGAAAACTACATAGAAGATGTTATTTTTACAGCATTTTTTGTTATAGGTTCTGCATTTTTAAACCTTAAAGTTTTATTTGAATACTTCCCTATGGTTTTTGTGTATGTTCTTTCAAGATTTGCAGGAAAATATACAGGTGTTTATATTGGAGGTCACCTTTCAGATGCTCCAGATGTTGTAAAAAAATACCTTGCATTTTCTCTTTTTCCCCAGGGCGGAATTGTGATTGGTCTTGCTCTCCTTGCCTATCAGAACCCAGAATTCAGTAAAGTTGGAATTATTCTTGTGAATATTGTTATTGGTGCGACCGCTATTCATGAGTTTTTGGGTCCTGCATTCTCTGAGCTTGCCCTTAAAAAAGCCGGTGAAATAACAAAGAAAATATGATTTATTATCTGATTTCTTTTTTTATAGGTTTTTTATCAGGGATTTTGTACTTTTACCACCTGTATAAAAGCATTAAAAAGTCTATAGAAAAGAGAAAAAAGAAACTTGGATTTTTTGTTAGATTTACCCTTTTTTCAGTTGTTGCAGCTTTTACTGCTTATTTTTTCCATGAAGGGATTGTGTTTTTTCTTATAGGTTTTTATATAGCAAGGTTGATTTTCACAAGAAAGTTATCAGATTATAATTAAAGGTGTAAAGATGGGCGTTGAGAAGGTTTTTACAAAGGAGCTTATTGATTTAGGTTATCTTCAGATTGGTGGATTAAAGTTTCACCTTGTGATAACAGATGTGGTTGTAACAACCTGGGTTGCAATGGGTATTGTTATTTTCCTTTCTTTTATTCTAACTAAAAATCTATCTGTTAAAAATCCATCTATCAGGCAAATCATTGCAGAAACAGTAATAACTGTGATGGCAAAGCAGATTAGGGATTTTTCTCAGACACCTGTTTTTCCATTTTTTAATTTTATAGCTACAATGTGGATATTCGTTGCGTTTTCAAACTTAATTGGTATGGTTCCGCCGTTTCATACTCCAACCGGAAATCTTGCAGCTGTCGCAGGTCTTTCAACAATAACATTTTTTTCAATATACTACTATGGTGTTAAGTTCCATGGAATTGGCTATTTTAAGAAATTTTTCCAGCCAAATATAATTCTTTTTCCCCTAAATGTCATTGGTGAATTTGGAAGAATAGTTTCTTTAACATTCAGACTTTTTGGAAATATGCTTGGCTGGGACTTGATAATAGCTATGCTTGTTTTACTTACAGGTGTTCTTGTTCCTGTACCAATGATGCTTTTTAATGTTGTTGGCGATATTATTCAAGCGTATCTTTTTGGTGTCTTAACCCTTGCATACATAGTTGCAGGTTTAAAGGTGGAAGAGATAGATAAAAAACTTGCTGGTATAAAAGAAGACTGGTACGAACTATAAAAGGAGGGAAAAAATGGACTCACTGGCAATAGTTGTTGCTGTTTCAATATTCACAGCAGGATTTACAATAGCTATTGGTGGTATTATGCCATCTAAAGGAGAAGGAGAAGCCTTAACAAAGGCTATAGAGTCTGTTGCAAGGCAACCAGAACAGGCTAATACAATAATAAGGCTATTTTTCATTGGTGCTGCTGTTGTTGAGTCTGTTGCTATCTATTCACTTGTAATTGCTCTTATAATCCTATTTGCAAACCCATTTATACATCTTTTTTCAAAATAGGTTGAAATATGAAGGTTGATATACTTACATATCTTTTTGAGATAATTAACTTTTTTGTTCTTCTCTGGATACTGAAAAAATTGCTTTACAAACCAATAATATCAGTTCTTAAAGAAAGGAAAGAATATATAGCAAAGAGGATAAGAGAAGCAGAAGAAGCAGAGACAAAAGCAAAAAGAATGAAAGAAGAATATGAAAAAATGCTAAAACAGATTGAAGAAATCAGAAAAACAAAACTTGCTGAAATAACAAAAGAGGTACAGCAAGAGAAGGAAAAGCTTTATGAAAATATGAAAAAAGAGTTAGATGCTCAAAGACAGAAATTTCTTGACTCCCTTGAGATGGAAAAAAGAGAGGCTTTGAATGAGATAAAAGAAGAAACGATTCATCTTTCTTTAGCTTTTGTTTCAAAACTCCTTTCTAACTTTGCAGATGAGGAAATTCATAAAAAACTGTTTAGTATAGCGCTGGAAGGGATAAAAAATATCAATAAGGAAGAGATAGATAACATAAAAGAGGAACTAAGAAATAGAAATACTGTTGTTGTTGAAACAGCTTTTCCCCTTTCTAAAGAAGATATAGATAGGTTAAAACAGACTATAAAGGATATATTTAATGTTGATATAAATATAAAAACTGAAGAAAGAAAAGACCTTATGGCTGGTGTAAAAATACATCTTTCTTCAAAAATGATAGATACATCTTTGGAAGGGCAGTTATCAGTATTTGAAACACTGTTGAGGGAGAAAATTGAGATTACATGATGATGTAGAGAAATTTAAAAAAGCTCTAAAAGAAGCTGTTGAATCTTATCAGTTTAAACCTGTTATAAAAGAACAGGGTATCGTTGAATCTGTGGAAGAAGGAATAGCTGTAATAACAGGTCTTCCAAATGTTATGTTTTATGAGGTTGTTAGATTTAGCAATAATCTGAAGGGAATTGTTATTGATATTAAAGAAGATAAAACAACGGCTATAATTTTAGAAAAGGAAGAAAATGTAGAGCTAAACACCCCTGTTTATAGGACAGGATATATCGTTTCTGTCCCTGTTTCTGAAAAGCTAATAGGAAGACTCATAGACCCCCTTGGAAAACCTCTTGATGGAAAACAACCCATAGAAACTACTACTTATTACCCTGTTGAGAGAGATGCCCCTGCTTTATTTCAAAGAGATTTTGTTAAAGACCAGCTGTACACAGGCATAAAAGTAATAGACTCAATGTTCCCGATTGGTAAAGGGCAAAGAGAACTGATACTTGGAGACCCTTCCACAGGAAAAACAAGTATCGTTGTTGATACAATCCTGAATCAAAAAGATAAAAATGTTATCTGCATATACGTTTCCATTGGTCAGAGAAAACAATCTGTGTTAGATGTTTATTCCACATTAAAAAGCAATGGAGCCCTTGATTACACAATTATAGTTTCTGCATCGTCAGACCAATATCCGGGACTTCAATTTCTTGCACCTTACTCAGCAACAGCTATTGGTGAGTACTTTTTAGATAAAGGAAGAGATGTGCTTATCGTTTATGATGACCTGACAAAACATGCTTTTGCATATCAGTCTTTATCCCTTTTGTTGAAAAGACCACCTGGAAGAGAGGCATTTCCAGGAGATATTTTTTATATTCATTCAAGACTTTTAGAAAGAGCGTGTAAAATAAAAGATGGTGGTTCTATAACAGCCCTTCCTATTGTTGAAACACAGGCAGGAAGGATTTCTTCTTATATCCCAACAAATGTTATTTCAATAACTGATGGGCAGATTTATCTTGATGCAAACCTGTTTAACATAAATCAGAGACCTGCTGTTGATGTTGGTAAATCTGTATCAAGAATTGGAGGAAAAACCCAGATACCAGCTCTAAAAGAGGTTGCTGAGTTTTTAAGGCTATACTATGCTCAGTTTCTTGAAGTTGAAATATTTACTAAACTTGGGGTTAAAGTTTTTGGAGAAACAGCCCAGATAATAAGAAGAGGCAAAAGACTGAGAGAGCTTCTAAAACAACCAAAACTAAAGCATTATCAGGTTGAAGAACAGGTTGTTATATTCTTCCTCTTAAATGAGGGGTATTTTGATAATCTTCCAGTTGATAATGTCAATGACAGGGCAGATTTTATTTTGAAAAAAATAAAACAGCAGTATCCAGAAGTTCTAAAAGATATAAAAGTGTCTAAAGTTTTAACCAAACAAACAAAGGAAAAAATAAAGGAAATAGCGGAAAATTTATGAAAACAACAAAAGATATTGAGCTCAGGATTAAGAAATTTGAGGATATTGGAAAAATTGTTATATCAATGAAATCTATAGCTTCTTTAAATGTCCAGAAAGCCCAGCATATCATAGGCAGTTTAAGAGATTTCGAAAACGAGATAACTAACAGCTTAAAAAAGATACTCTCCTTCTTTCCAGAAGTGTCATTAGCATTTAGAGAAGGGAAAAAGGCTGTTGTTGTTTATGGCTCTGACCAGGGATTATGCGGTCTTTTTAATGAAAAAATAGGAAAAAGTATGGAAGAAATGTTCAAAAATGATAAAAATTTTAAAGGTTTTATTGTCGTTGGAAAGAAGCTTGATGATACCATATCATATAAAAAAATGAAGGTTTTTCAGGCGCCTATTGATTATGAATCTATATATTCCTATGCAAGTGAACTTATGGAATACCTTTCAAAAATATACATTTCAGGTGAGATAAATGAGATATATGTTGCCTATAACCAGTTCTTAGGCGTTGGAAAATATAAACCTGTAATAAAAAAAGTTATCCCCTTTGAGATAGAGAGAGAAGAACTTTACAGATATCCCCCTGTTGTTGATATAGACCCAACTAAGATACTTTCACATCTTATTATTGAGTACCTTTTTTCTGGTATATACAGAGCTTATCTTGAATCATTTTTATCTGAAAATGGAGTAAGACTTATGAATATGAATAACGCATCAAAATCTATTGAGAAAAACATACAAAAGCTTGAGGTTGAGAAAAACTACTACAGACAGGAAGAAATAACAGATGAAATACAGGAAATAATCAGCGCGTATAAGGTAATAGTAGGAGAAAGCAGGTGAAATGGATAAAAAGCAGATAGAAATTGAACTTAAAAAGATAGAGGTAGAAAAGTTAAAAATGTTAGAAAGTTATTTAAGAACTCTGTTAATTTCTGTCTTAACTTTAGGAGCTGGGATAGGAACTTTATCTCACTGGATAAATGTTTCAAAAGAGTGGCTGTTTTATCTGTTGGTTCTGCTAACATTAACTTTTATAGTATTTAGTTCTATATTTATTTCTGTATTGATAAGATTTAACAGAAGGTTAAAGGAGCTTGAAAAATGGAAACTTTAGTTTTTGTTTTAATGATTATTGGTTTACTTATCCTTATTGTTGGTGGTGGTTATATAGCTATAGAAAATGTTAAAGATTTAATAAAAGAAAAATAAAAAGTATTTAATTAAGATGAGTGGAAAAATCGTTTCTATAAAAGAAAGTGTAATAGATGTTCAGTTTCCAGAAAATGATATTCCTTTTTTAAAGGAAGTCCTTGTTGTTGAAGAAACTGGAACGAGATTAGAGGTAGAAGTTCTAAAAGAAAACAATATTGTCTCATGCCTTGTTATTGGAAAAACAATAGGTATATCAAAAAATATGACAGTAAAAAGAACTGGAAATTATTTAACTGTAAAAGTTGGAGAAGCTGTTCTTGGAAGGACATTAAACGTTTTTGGAAAGCCAATAGATGGTCTTGGGGAAATAAAATCAAATATTGAATATCCAATCTACAGAAAGCCACCGGGAATAACACAGGAAAAAGAAGAAAGAGAAATACTTGAAACAGGTATAAAAATAGTTGACCTACTTGTTCCTTTTGTAAAAGGTGGAAAAGTTGGTTTGTTTGGTGGTGCCGGTGTCGGCAAAACAGTTCTTTTGACAGAGTTTATTTTTAGAATGATTAAAATTCATAAAGGTGTTTCCATATTTGCGGGGGTGGGTGAAAGAATCAGAGAAGCCCATGAACTGTGGCACGAACTTAAAAGACTCGATGTCCTTAATAAAACAACTCTTGTTTTAGGTCAGATGAATGAGCCACCAGGTGTAAGGTCAAAGGCTATCTTTCCTGCACTATCAATAGCTGAGTATTTTAGAGATGAAAAAAATACAGATGTTCTTTTTCTTGTTGATAATATATTCAGGTACGCTCAGGCTGGTATGGAAGTTTCAACACTTTTAGGAAAACTTCCGGCAAGAGCGGGTTATCAGCCAACATTAAAAGAAGAAATAGCAATGGTTGAGGAAAGAATAGCATCAACCAAAACAGGTTCAATAACTTCTGTTCAGGCTATATATGTCCCTGCTGATGATATTACAGACCCTGCACCATCAAGTACGTTTCCTCATCTTGACAGCGTTGTTATTCTTTCAAGGGAAAGAGCTGCTAAAGGTTTTTATCCTGCTATAGACCCCCTTGAATCAAGAACAAAAGTTTTAGACCCAAACATTGTAGGAAGA
Organism: uncultured Aquificales bacterium; assembly: GCA_964439255.1. GTDB lineage: Bacteria > Aquificota > Aquificia > Aquificales > Hydrogenothermaceae > JAADDV01. The sequence continues at coordinate 1,044 of CAYTOE010000077.1, read as the reverse complement.
GAACATTATGAGGTTGCTAACTACGTCAGATATCATCTTCAAAGGTACAGAGACCTTGAAGATATTATAAGTATGCTTGGAATGGAAGAGCTATCAAAAGAAGATAGACTTATTGTTCAGAGAGCAAGGAAGCTTGAAAGATTTTTAACACAGCCTTTCTTTACAACAGAGGCATTTACAGGCAAAAAAGGAAAAAACGTTCCCCTTAAAGAAACAATAAAAGGATGTAAAGAGATAATGGAAGGAAAATACGATGATATCGATGAAGCAAGATTTTATATGATAGGAACTGTAGATGAAGCTATCAAACCTTGATTTAATCACTCCGGAATCAAAGGAGAGCTTCAAAATAAGATTTCTTTCTCTTGAGGATACACTTGGAAGTCTTGGAATATACCCAGGACATGAAGATTATATGACTGTTTTGCCAAGATCTGTAGGTTTTTTTATAGATGAAAATGGAAAAAAAATATATTTTGCTTATGATTATGGAGTTCTAAATGTTTCAAAAGACAGTATTTCAATCACAACAAGGGCTTTTATAAAGGGAGAAAGTATTCAGGCTCTAAAAGAAGAGTTAGAAAGAAAATTAGGTAGAATACAGGTTTACGAAAAAAGATTAAGAGAGAATATAGAAACACTTGAAAAAATGATTTTGAAAGAGATTGTTGAAATGGAAAGAGGATAAAATGGCTGATTTTTTTAGAGAGATAAGGGAAAAAATTGAGAAGCTTGAGGAGAAAAAGGAAAAAAATATATGGTATACACTTTCTTATATAGGAAGTATAAGTATAATATTCTTACTTCCGGTTGTCGCTGGAGCCTATATTGGGTGGTGGCTTGACGGTCAGTATAGAGTAGGAAAGGTTTCATGGACAATAACCGGTATTCTTTTAGGTGTTATGATAGGTATATACAATATCTATCAAATTGTTTATAAAAAAGATATAAAAGATTTTAAATCCTGAGAGATTGTTATTTTTAAAATAGTTTAAAATATTTCTTCTGTAAACATTCTAAAGGGGAGTAATTGCTTACAAGAAG
>CAYTOE010000076.1:6431-8129 GCA_964439255.1 uncultured Aquificales bacterium | reverse complement strand
AAAGATTGGAAAAGGAAATCTATCTCAGTTTAGATGTCATTTTGGGAAGCGAAGAACTGTATCTTAATCAGTTATCAGAAGGCTCAGAATTTGAAATACACAATCAGGAATTTGTTATAACTGTGAACAATGTCCCTTATTACAAAGGAAAACTTATAAAAAAAGATGGAGTATCTATTATAAAAATCCTGAAGATATTTTCAGATAGAGAATCTTCAAATGTTTCTGAAAAATATTACTTAGGAGTTTAAGAATGGCTATTATTTTAGATGGAAAATATTTAGCGAAAAAAATAAAGGAAGAACTTAAGAAAGAGATAGAGGAGTACACAAAAAAAGGTCTTAGAAAACCTGCTCTTGCAGTTATATTAGTTGGAAATGATCCTGCAAGTGAGGTTTATGTAAAGAATAAAAGGGAATCATGTAATTATGTAGGCATAAATTCTCTTTTTTTCCATCTACCAGAAAACACAACCCAGGAAGAACTTTTAGAACTGATAGGTAAGCTAAACGGTGATGAAGATGTTGATGGAATACTTGTACAGCTTCCTCTTCCATCACATATAAATACTGCACAGATAATTGAAGCTATTAACCCAAATAAAGATGTAGATGGCTTTCACCCAAGCAATATGGGAAAACTCGCCACAGGAAAATCAGACGGTATAATTCCCTGCACACCTCTTGGTATATGGATTATGCTGAAACATTACAAAATAGACATCCTTAGAAAGGATGTTGTTATTGTTGGTGCAAGCAATATTGTTGGAAAACCTATGGGACTCCTATTTTTAAAAAATGAAGATGCAACAATTACTATCTGCCATAGAAACACAAAAGACCTTAAATCCCATACAAAGAATGCTGAAATCCTTATTGTAGCTGTTGGAAAACCAAATCTTATAACTTCAGATATGGTGAAGGACGGTGTTGTTGTGGTAGATGTTGGAATAAACAGACTTGAAAACGGAAAATTAGTGGGAGATGTTGATTTTGAAGCTGTAAAAGAAAAAGCATTTGCCATAACCCCTGTTCCAGGTGGTGTAGGACCTATGACTGTAGCATCTTTACTTATAAATACAGTAAGCATTTACAGACAAAAAATGGGATTTTCAAAACATCCTTTAACAGAGATTTAACGGTCAAGCTTTCTAAGTGTAAAAAATTTTTACACTTAACCTCTCCCTAAATGTTAAAATAAAATACAAAAATTACGAAAAATATAAAAAAGGAGGGATAATTCTGTGAAAATAAAACAGATTTACCTGTTTTTAATTGCTTTTTTACTGGTTGGTTATGGTCTTTCTTTTGCTAAAGACAAGCTTGACATAAAAATGAAAGGTTTTTTGATAACATTTGAGAAAAAAGGTGAGAAATTTGTAGTTAAGAAAAACCCTCTGCCGAAACAGGTAAAACCTGATGATATAATCCAGTACCAGATAACTGTTAAAAATCCAACAAAAAAAACCTTTAAAGATGTTTTTATAAAAGCACCAATACCTGAGGGAACATATTTTGTTGAGAACTCAGAAACTGAAGGAGCTGTTTTTTCAATAGACAGGGGTAAGAGTTACCACAAACCGCCTATTAAATACACGGTAAAAGAAAATGGAAAAAAGGTTGAAAAAATTGCAACTCCTGAAATGTACACAAACATAGGATGGATGTTGGAGAAGATAAATCCAGGAGAAGAAAAAAA
>CAYTOE010000076.1:0-6331 GCA_964439255.1 uncultured Aquificales bacterium | reverse complement strand
AAAGTTCCAGCTGGAACGATAATAGGAAATGCTGCTACCGCAACATATTATGATGAAAATAATAACCAGTACACAACAACATCTAACGTTGTTCAAACAGTAGTTCAGGCTGTTTGTGGAGTTGATATACTACCGGATGAAGATGTTCAAAAAGATGGTGTTCCAGGAGAAACTGTATATCTACCTTTCCAGATTGTGAATACAGGAAACAGTGAGAACACATTCTCTTTACAAACACAAAACGGTTCTTATCAAAAAAGTATATATTTAGACAAAAACCAGAACGGAGTTATAGACCCTGGAGAACAAACAGTAAGTTCATTAACCCTTGGTATGGATGAGATTGCAAATATTATTGTAGTGGTTTCTATACCTGCAAGTGCAAATTCAGGAGATACAGATTCCTTTTCAATTGTAGCAACGGCGACAAATGTCGGTAGTTGTTCAGATTCAGGAAATATAAATGTAAATGTTTTAAACGATGCTATCATTCGAACAAATAAAAGTGTTGATAAATCTAAAGCTTCACCTGGAGAAATAATCGCTTACACTATTTCTTTTAAAAATACAGGAACAAAAGATGCCCTTTCTATAGATGGTTTTACAATTGATAATGATAGTGGTGTAGAAGGTATATTAGTAAGTGATAAAATTCCAGATGGAACAGCATACGTTACAGGCTCAGCCTCAGGTAATCCTACATCTAATCCCAATGGTTTTGTCGTTTACTCTTCAGATGGAACAAACTGGTTCAAGAATGAAACTGATGTAATTGGAGGCATAAAGTATGTAGGATTCTTTATGCCTGATAACGATCCTACCAACGATAGCACAGAATCAGTGCTTGCACCAGACCAACAGGGAATCCTCACTTTTAAAGTGAGAATTAACAATCCTTACAACGGTAATAAAAACTATATAGATAACAGGGCAAGTATTTCTTATAAAACAACAGGTGGTATATCAAAGATTGTTAATACAAATGAAACCCACACAGAAATACCTGTATCTGAACAGGTGGACATATCTGTAGGTGCTTTAAATGACCCTGAGGAAGACTCAGGAGATAACTGGGATAATGACAATATTGCTGAGAATGTACCCGCTGGCTCATGGGTTATATTTAAACATACAGCAAAAAATAATGGAAATTTAGATGATGTTATTAATCTAAAAGTTGATTCTGCAAACACTTCACTTCCTCAAAATGCCATTGTTGAGTTCTGGAACAGCAGCGCTTCTGCAAAACTTATTGATACAGATGGTGATGGTAATGTGGATTTAGGAACAGTGGAAAAAAATAATGAAAGAGATTTTATTGTAAAGGTATTTATTCCTCCTGATACACCATCAAAAAGTAAGGATGGAAATGTAGATTACTACATAACTATAATGGGTATATCCCATAACAAACCATCAGAGATAGACAGGTCTAAGGACAATATTGATGGAATTATAGGAGCTTCAGTAGATATAGGAAAATGGAATACAGTTGGCGATAGCCAGAATGATCCTTCTGATAATGACACAGATGGAAGTAATGACTCAGATGATATATTGGCTTCAGATAATGGAAAGGAACTAAAAATTATTACAACACAGGAAAAATGCAGCGTAATAGTTAAAAACATAGTAAATCCCGGAGAAAAAGCTGTATATCCTATAGAAATCTTAAACAGAGGTGGTTATTCAGATTCTTTTTCACTTGAAGCAAAACAGTACGTTGGAACTGTTAAGTTCTATATAGATGAAAACTGTGATGGAGTTAAAGATAGAGAAATTACAAACACACCAACATTAGGTGGAACAATTTTATCTCAAAATGCAGCTGTTGGAGACAGTACTGTATATGTAGAAGACGTTTCAAACTTTAACGCTGGAGATATTGTTTATATAGATGATGAAAGAAAAGAAATTGAAAGCGTTAATATAAATGAAAAGAAAATAGTTTTAAAAAGCTCATTATCAAAACCACATTCAAAAGGAACTTTTGTTTCTGAAGCTGCATTTGTAATAATGGAGATTAGTATTCCCAAAACTGAAAAGCCGGCTGAACATAATATCATAGTTACAGCAAAATCAAATAACAGTAATGCACAGGATTCTATTGATGCTTATTTGAAAATCAAGAGTGTTAATAAGTTAGTTATAGTTCCTGATGGCTCAGACCAGCTTCCACCAGGTGGAACAACAACATATCAGCACATCATTACAAATAAAGGTAACTCAACCATAAATGCGAAAATTACAGTTCCAACAAATACAAAGCTGACTTATATAATTTTAGACAACAATAATAATCCACAGGGAACATCTTTTGTATTACCATCTTCTTTAAAGCCTGACGAATCTTACACAGTTTATATAAAAGCTATAGCTCCTTCTGATATTCAACCGGGAACAGTTGAAACAGTAGAAATAAAAGTTGTTGACAGAGATAATGACCAGATACTTTATGATAGCGCACAGGATACCACAACAGTTATAGAAGGGTTTATGCAGCTTCTCAAAACTGCTGACAAAACAGAAGCTAAACCAGGTGAAGTAGTTACTTATAAAATCAAGTATAAAAATATAGGAGATAAGAACGCTATAAATGTTGTCATAACGGACAATATTCCAAACTACACATCGTATGAACTGAACACACTGTGTTTTGACACAAACTGTGATGGTGTTTGTGATAAAAATCTGACAGATGTTTCAGGTGATGATGAAGGAGAGTTTGATAATGACAGTAATGTTGTAAGATTCAGAGTTGGCTCTGGAGCAAGCGCAACTCAGGGTGGTACAGTTAAACCAGGTGAAGAAGGTTGTGTAATTTTTAAGGTGAAAATAAAAGAATAGAGCTGTAGCTCTGTTCTTTTTCTACAGTTTTTTTATAAATGAACGATAATTTTAGATAGAAATAAGAAGGACTTACATAAAACTGGAGGGCTTTAATGCTTTTTTTTAGATATTTATCTGTCTTTCTACTTTTAATTTTCAGTTATTCAATAGCCAAAACGCCAGCTGGCATTGTTATTTCAAATACAGCAAAAATAGAGTATGAAGATGAAACAGGATTTAAATACAGAGATTATTCCAACACAGTTTCCATAACCGTAAAACAGATTTATGGTTTATCTATAACCCCAGATTTTCAATCTATTACATCTTTTCCTGATAGTCAGGTAAACATTTCTTATGTTTTGAAAAATACAGGAAATGGGAAAGACAAATTTATACTGCAGGTAAAAAATGAGATAAATGATGATGGGGATATTCAAAACTTAAAAATTTATGTAGATTCAAATGAAAATGGTGTTTTAGACCCTGGAGAGCAAGAGTACAATAACTCAAACCCATTAGAAGTTGATAGTGATGGATATATACCTCTTTTAGTAATAGGAAAAATCCCTTCATCTCCATCAACAGGCGTGTACAAAATCTCACTGGAAGGTACTTCTGTTGGGGACAGCAGTATTTCAGACACAGGAAATATAACTGAAATAAAAGTAAGTTCTTCTTTTTCTGTAAAGGTTAAAAAAGAATCAGACAGGCAGGAAGTTTTCCCTGGAGAAAACCTGAGCTTCACAATAAATATAAAAAACCATGGAACACAAAAATTAAACGGTATCCAGATTCAAACAGATTTTGATAATGATGGAAATCCAGAAACAAAAACAGGTCTTCTTTTAAAAGATGATATACCTGAGTATTTAATCTTTAGAAATGCAAATGTTCTACTTGTAACCGGTGAAATTTTGTACAAAGGAGAAAATGATAACTACTGGAAAAATAATCTCTCAAACATAAATGGAAAACTTAAAACAGTTGCACTTTTAATAAACTCACTATCTCCAGACCAGCAGGCTCAATTTAATATAAACCTAACTGTTGATAATGATGCACCTTCTAAAACCATTGAAAATTCAGCGGTTCTGAAAACAGAAAAAGGAGATATAAACTCAAATACAGTTTTAGTAAAAATAAAAGAAAAAACAAAAATTGTAATTGATGATACAGATGACAACGATAGTTATACAGGAAGCAACAGTTATACAGACAATGATGACAATATGATTATCTACAGTATGACCTCAGGTAAAGGAATGTATGTTGATTTTCTGAATGAAGCATGGAATCTCGGAAACTCAACAAAAGTGATAAATATACTGTGGGATAAAGGAAGCTCAAGGAATATTGATAATACAATAATGAAGGTCATTTTCCTTGATGAAAATGGAAATCCTTTAACAGATACAGATAAAGACGGATATACAGATTTAGGATTAGTAAAACCAGGTGAAAGAGTTAAGTTTATAACAAGGGTGTATATACTTGAAAGAACCTTCGATGACGTCGTAATAGCTATAAAAGGTTTTGCAGATAGTATAGATAACGCCGACTTTACATTCGACATAATTAAAAACGTCCAACCTGCTACAGCAATTACAAATGTAACGGTGTTGTCTAAATCTGGAATAGATTATGAAAGGCTGAAAAAACATAAAGTTATCGTTTATGAATTTGATAATGATGGAAAAAGAACAGATACACCACCTGTTATCCTGTGGACAGATGAAAACGGTTATATCCTGTATGATGAGAATGGGAACTTAAAGCCCCTTTACAATGTTCTAAGATACGGCAAAAAGTACAGAGTAACTATTTATGGAACTTACAATGGAAAAGGATATTATCTTTCACCATTTATAGAAAAGAGGTATTTTGACCAGGTTCAAAACACAGGTGATAAGAAATGCTGGGATATTTCTGGAAATCAGATATCATGCTCAGGAACAAGATACAAAGTTCAGATAACAGTTCTAAACGATGGAACAAAAGAACTTTCATTCCCCCTTGACCCGGCAGGTTATGTTTACGATTCTTCAACAAATGAAAAGATTCAAAATGCCTGTGTTTATTTTTACAGATGTTCTGATGATAGCTGCTCGTCTTACACTCTTGTTGACAATGACCTGTTAGACTTCCACTCAAACCCAGATGCAGGAAGGCAAACAAATCCTCAGCTAACATCAAATAACTATCATGCAGGGGGTGGAGAAGGAACATTTGAATTTACATTTAAAAATTTCAACTCTTCCTTAGAAGGCTGGTACTTTGTGGAAGTTGATTTTGAATGTTCCGGTGCTGATACTTCCCTTAAAAATATATACAAACCTGTTAGATTAAACAGGGGAAAAACATGGAATCCATCTGAAGGAAAACCGTATAAAGGGGAAAAGTTTTATATAGATGAGAACTATCCCGGAGCAATATTAATGGTTATTCCAATGGGTGGTCCTTCTACCCAAAAGCTGATAGTTGAAAAATCAGTTTATCCTTCTGTAGCATCCATTGGAGACTTCGTCAAATGGAAAATTACTGTTAAAAATGAAGGAGATACAACAGTTTATGACGTAAAAATAAATGATTATCTACCAAGGGGATTCAGATACAAAAAAGGAACATCAAAATTGGATGGAGCCCCTATTTCTGACCCTGATGTATCACCAGATGGACGTATCCTTACATGGAACATAGGAAATATAGACAGGAAAACAACAAAGACAATTGAGTTTTACACTGCCGTTATAACTTCTGTTTCAGAGGGAAAACACAAAAATACAGCAAATGCTGAAGGTTGGAATAATCCATCCCATACAATCAAAATTAGCTCAAACGACGGTTTTGCCTATATAAGAGTCACAAAAGGTATTTTTACTGATAAAGGGTATATATTTGGAAAAGTATTTATAGACCAGAATAAAAATGGCATCCATGATGAAAATGAACCTGTCATAAAAGGAGCAAAAATATACCTTGATAACGGAAGATACGCTGTAACAGACGTTGAGGGTAAATATCATTTTGATAACCTGAATCCAAGAACATACGTGGTGAAAATAGATAAAACATCTATACCCAAAGGAGCAAAACTTCTTATAACAGGAAACAGGAATGCAGGTGATCCAGGGACAGTTTTTGCTGATGTATATCCAGGAGAGATGCATAAAGTAAATTTTGCCCTTGCACCTTTTAAAGCTGACATGGAAATATTCAAAAGATTAAAGAAAATCAAAGGGAAAATAGAAATAGAAAGAGGTATAGAAGACATTATTTTTGAACCTTTAAAAGAAAAGATATATGTAAAACATTACCTTATTATCAAAAATAAAACAGAAAAGCCTCTTTATGAAGTTGTATATAAGGAAAAATCAAGCGCAACACCAAAAAAAGGAACTTCTTACCTAAATGGAGCACCATTTAAAGACCCAGAAATAGACGGAAAAAGTTTCTGGTGGAATATTCCAATTATACTTCCTGAGGAAAAAATAAAGATAAA
>CAYTOE010000075.1:0-8204 GCA_964439255.1 uncultured Aquificales bacterium | reverse complement strand
TCTAAAAGGCATGGTGCTGTTTCTGTAAGGGCTTTTAGAGATGATGGTTATGTTTCTGAAGCTATGTTCAATGGGCTTGCCCTTCTTGGATGGCATCCTAAAAAAGATACAGAGGTTGTGAGTAAAGAAGAAATAATAGAGGAGTTTGATATAGAAGATGTCCACAATGCACCTGCTGTTTTTGACAGGGCAAAACTGAAATGGCTTAACGGTGTTTATATAAGAGAAATTTTAGATTTGGATGATTTAACAAAAAGAGCTGTTCCTTTCTTTAAAAATTTCCATTACGAAGCGGATTTTGATTATTACAAAAAGGTTATGGAAGTCATAAGGGACAGTCTTGAAACACTCATTGATATAGAAGAAAGAGCCAAGCCATTTTTTATAGATGATTTTCATTACGATGAAGATGCTATGCCTTTCCTTGAAGATGAAAAAGGTTATAAAGTAGTTGAGATCTTTTATGAGAAAGTAAAAGAGTTGGATGAGATAAAAAAGGAAGACTTCAAAAAAATTACAAAAGAGATACAAAAAGAGCTTAAAGTAAAAGGAAAAGGTCTTTTTATGCCTATTAGAGTTGCTCTTACTGGAAAAACATCCGGTGTTGATATAGCATCTTTAGTTGAAGTTATAGGAAAAGAAAGGGTTTTACACAGGCTTAAAAGAGCTTTAGAGTACTTTGGTTAGGGGGATTTCCCCTTTTCTTTTATTTTTTCTAACTTTATGTAGTGTTTTCCATATATCCTTATGCTTACAGGAAAACGGGAATTTTCTTCCATTTTAAGGACAATTTTTTTAACTTTTTTACTTTTTAAAGGATAAATGATGAAATTTTTTCCTTCTTTTTTTAATCTGTAAGGATAAACTGAGTTTTTATCTTCCTTTCCTGTTTTTAGAAAGTTGACTATAAGAGGTAACCATGGTTTTTTCTGGTACAGTTTTTCTCCTTTATAAACCCTAACCTTTCTATTTTCATGTTCGTACAGGAAAAAATCGTTGTCTGCAGCTCTGAATTCAAAATCGTAGTTATAGAAACTTTTAAGATAACTGTACACGTTTCCTTTAACTAAAATTGTATCATTGTCCCAGATAAACTTTATTTCCCCGACAGGTATAAAACCAAAATAAGCCCTGTAAATAGCCGTTTTTCCAAAAGAAAAAGAAAAAAAGATTAAAAAGAACAGTAAAACCTTTTTCATTTTTACCTGCAGAATTTTTAAAAAAGAATAAACAGAATTTTATGAATTTTAAGTGAAAAAAGACAGGGACGAAGCCCTATCTTTATTTATGGTTTACAATTTTACTACGTTTTGAGCTTTTTCGCCTTTGTCTTCTTTTACGATTTCAAACTCAACCTTCTGGCCTTCTTCCAATGACCTGAATCCGTTTTCCTGAATAGCCGAGAAATGAACAAAAACATCACCCTGGCCATCATCCCTTGTGATGAAGCCGTACCCTTTCTTTGAGTTAAACCATTTTACTGTACCTGTGAGACGCATTACTAAAAAAACCTCCAAAAAATTAAAATTAAAATTTGAAGATAAAGAGTTTAAAGTCTCCTTGAGCTCTTGAGGAGATTATTCAGGGCGCCCTGATTTCTTTAAATCTCTTTATCTACAGCATACAGTATGCTCCTATACATATACTTTGTCAATAGAGATATGCACTTTATTTGTGCATAATTATACAGATATAAATCATATTAAACAGCCACAATTATGAGCAAAATTAAAAAAAAGGAGCAAGTTATGGAATATAAAAGGTTTTTAGAGTTTAATCTTTCTGAAATAGGTATAGGAACTTATCTTGGGAATCCTGACAGGGAAACAGATAGTAGATACTATGAAACTTTAAAAGAAGGAATAAAACTTGGTATTAACGTTATTGATACAGCTATTAATTACAGGAATATGAGAAGTGAATTGGTTATAGGGAGTATTTTGAATAGTATAGATAGAAGTAGCGTTGTTATCTCAACAAAAGGGGGATATATCTCTGTTCCACCTGATATAAAAACAGATGCTACAACATGGTTTAAAGAAGAACTTGTAAAAACTGGTATTGTTTCTCCAAAGGATATAACAGACACAGGAAATATTCTGACTCCAAAGTATATTGACTGGTCTTTCGAAAGAAGTTTAAAAAACCTGAATACAGACCATATAGATATTTATTTTTTACATAATCCTGAAGACCAGCTTTTAAAATTTGACAGAGAAACCTTTTATAAAAAAGTGTGGACTGTTTTTAGACTGTTAGAAGGAAAGATAAATGAAGGTAAACTTAGATACTACGGGCTTGCAACATGGAATGGTTTTAGAGTCAGTAGGGAACACAAACAGTATCTTAACCTTGATGAGATATTTAACATTGCAAAGGAGGTAGGAGGAGAAAAACACCATTTCAGATTTATACAACTTCCTTATAACATTGCTATGTTAGAGGCTTTTTCTTTGAAAAATCAAACTGTAAATGGTAAAGAAATGTCAACCTTAGAAGCTGCAAAAGAGCTTGGTATATACACGTATGTAAGTGCACCTCTTATGCAAAAAAGGCTTATAAGGCCTGTCCATGAGGATGTGTTAAAAACATTTAAAGTAAAAAAATTCTCTCATATACCTATACAGTTTGTGAGAAGTACGCCGGGCGTTGGTACTGTTCTTATAGGAATGAGCAAAAAAGAACATCTTTTAGAAAATATAGAGATAGAAAAATACCCAAAACTTACAGAAGAAGAAATAAAAAATCTGTTTAAAAAAAGGGTGTAAAAGGGGAGTTCATCCCCTTATAAAGATTTATGGCAGAACCACCAGTCAAAGCATTCAATTTCACCTTTCTCTGCTTTCTCAATTCTTTCCTGTTTTTCTTCAACAGATGTTGCAGGGGGAATAATAACTCTGTCTTTTATAACAGGGTTTTCAGGCCAGTTTGCAGGGGTTGCAACACCGTACTTGTCAGATGTTTGTAAAGCTTTTACAGCTCTTAGAATCTCATCTATATTCCTTCCTACTTCTTGTGGATAGTAAAGGATAAGTCTTACTATTCCTTTATCATCAACTATAAAAACAGCCCTTACAGTGTTTGTTCCTTTGTTTGGATGAATCATACCTAATCTTTTTGCAACTTCACCCATATCATCTGCTATTATAGGGAATGTGATTTCAACACCTCTATTTTCTTTAATCCATTCCACCCATTTTATATGGGAGAACACCTGATCAACAGACAATCCGATTAATTCACAGTTGAGTTTATCAAATTCATCTTTTTTCTCCTGGAAAGCCATAAATTCAGTTGTACAAACAGGTGTAAAATCAGCTGGGTGACTGAAAAGAACAAACCATTTTCCTTTATAATCATCAGGTAATTTTTTTACACCATGAGTTGTTTTTACAGTTAGTTCTGGAAATTTTTCACCTAATGTTGGGATACCAATACCCTCCATTTTTTTCACCTCCTACTTTTATTTTAAATATAATCTATTGCATTAGACTTATAATTTCAACTATTTTTATAAAATTTTTTTAGTGAATATTATTAAATTTTATTGCGCTGTTATTCTCCTATTTGAAATAAGTTAATAAAAAACTAATATTTAAAATAAAAAACTGGCGCAAAGGGGAAGGTTATGGAAAAGGACATTTTCCAGCGTTCTATCTACAGAAATCTTTTAGAGCTTTCTGAAAGATTTAGAATGGATATACCAGATAGTATAATCAGGTATATATCAACAGTATTTTCCCTTTACTATAAAGGAATTCCTCTTTATCTTATTGATATAAAAGAGAAAAGCACATTTGAGAGGAACAAGGCAAGGGGTGATGTATCTCTCCTTTTAGTGGGTCTTTTTAAGGAATGGATAAATCGACAGAACAGACCTTTAACTGAAAATGATTATATAAATGCTGGAAAAACAAGTTATTTAAATGCGTATATGTATCTTGAAACTCTTTATGGTGATATGTTTTTGTATGAATTTAAAAAAGAGTATATAAAAGATTTAACAGAGAATATCTACTCTTACCTTGATATACTTAAATCTATGAGTGATAACTTTGAGTTCTACACAGAATTTTTGAATATATTCAGGGAAGAAAGCAGAAAAATGAGAAAATTTTTAGATACCTTCCCTGAGTTAAGACTGATAGAAATGGAAAATTTCAGGAAAGATTGATCTTTTCTTTCGCTTTTATAAGCTCGGTTATTGTTTCATTTACCGGTGCCTTTAAACCTTTTTTAGCTGCCAACTTAACAATAGCTCCATTCAGAGCATCAATCTCTATTCTTTTTCCAGCTTTAATGTCGTGGTACATAGAAGGAAAATGTTTTTCTGTTGGAGGAATAAGTTTTTTGTAAAAATGCTCCTTGTACTCTTCTGGTGATTTCCAGTTCAGCTCTATACCATTAGCTTTTGCTACACTGAAAATCTCCTCTATGATTTTATCCATTATTTTTCTTGTTTCTTCTAACTTAGCAAGGGTTCCATAACTACATTCAAGAAGTGCACCTAAAGGATTTAAAGCGCAGTTGTACAGGATTTTATCCCACAGTGTTTTATAAACATTCGGGTCATAAGATGCAGGTATGCCGGAATGTTTTATAGTACAGGCTACTTTTATAATTCTGTCTTCATTTATAGTTTTTGATGGGTCTCCGATTCTTACATCATCTGCATTTACGGTTATTTCAACTTCACCGGGTTTTATAACCTTTGAACCAAATATAACCCTTGCAAGGAGAGTGTGTTCTTTTCCTATCTCTGAGGAAACTGTTTCATAATTTCCATAGCCGTTCTGAGCGACAATTACGAGTGTTTCTTTACCAACAATTTTTTTTATTTCTTTTGCAGCTTTTTCTGTATCGTAAGATTTAACTGTGAGTATAATAATGTCTATCTTATCATTCTTTAGTTCATCTACACTGCTAAATATCCCGTCTAACTTTGTCTCATGTTCTCCCCAAATTCCCTTAACTTTAAGTTTTTTGTTATTCAGAATGGTTATATACTTTTCTTTTGTTATTCCATAAACTGTATGCCCATCTTTTTTCAGGAAAACGGCAAAGGCGGTTCCAAGAGCACCTAATCCAAATACAACGATTTTCACTGTTATAACTTCCCCTATAGACGAAAAGATTTATAATATAGTTTAAATCAAAAAGAAGGTAAAAAGTTGACATACAGAAGCTGGGCTGAGATAGATATAAATAAGCTTGAAAAGAATATCAAGAATATATACAGGTATGTGAATAAATATATATTTGCTGTTGTGAAAGCTGATGCTTATGGACATGGTTCTGTTGAAATCTCAAAATATTTAGAAAGTATCCCGTATGTAAAAAAGTTATGTGTAGCTACAGCTGAAGAAGGAAAAGAACTGAGAGAGGCTGGTGTAGAAAAAGATATCCTTGTTTTAGGGGGTATTTTAGAGGAAGAGATAGACTGCTTTGATACTTATGGATTACAACCTGTTGTTTCTGATTTTTCCCAGCTAAATCTTGTAAAAAGATTAAAAAATAAACGTGTTCACATAAAGTTTGATACAGGTATGCACCGACTTGGCTTTTATAAAAAGGATATATGTTCTATTGTTGAAACTGTGAAAGGAAACAGTATAGAGATAGAGGGGGTTATGTCCCATTTTCCATCTGCTGATATAGACAGAGAGCTGACTGAAAAACAGATAGAAAAATTAAATGAGATAATTTATATACTTGAAAGCAAAGGTATAACTCCTTCTTATACACATATACAGAACAGTGCAGGCCTTATTTATGAGTGTCCTTTCTGTAATGCAGTTAGAATAGGTCTCGCAATCTATGGAGAAAAACCAGTAATTGACTTCCCTGTAAGTATTGAAAATGTTATGTCTGTTAAAGCAAAAATTGTATCTATAAAGGAACTTAGAAAAGGGGATAAGGTTTCTTACTGTGGAACATTCATAGCAGACAGAAGTATGAAAGCAGGAGTTGTTTCTTTTGGTTATGCAGATGGACTTCCTAGGGAGTTATCAAACAAAGGGTATTTTTTGATAAATGGAAAAAAAGCAAGAATAATAGGAAATGTAACTATGGATATGACAATTGTTGATATAACAGGTATAGATGTAAAAGAAGGAGATACGGTAGTTGTGATTGGTGAAAGTTTTGGAGAAAGGATAAAATTTTCTGATGTGGCAAATCTTTGCAATACAATTCCTTACGAAATTATGTGCAGGGTATCAAAAAGGGTAAAAAGGGTAGTGAAATCAGAAAAAAAGGAAAATCACCTATCTGGAGCTAAATAAAAACAAATGAAGTTACCTTTATCTGTTGTTCTTATCTCCTACAATGAAGAAGATAATATTGAAAGAACTCTTGAAGCTGTTAAAGATATAGCCTCAGAAATAATAGTTGTTGATTCAGGTTCAACTGATAAAACAGTGGAAATAGCCAGACATTTTGGAGCTAAGGTTTTTATTGAAAAATGGAAAGGATACAGAGAACAAAAAAATTCAGCCTTAAAAAAAGCTTCTCAGGAATGGATACTTTCTCTTGATTGTGATGAAGTGGTTTCAGAAGAACTAAAAAAATCAATAATTGGCGCTTTAAAAAAACCAGAAGCCGATGGTTATATACTGAAGAGAAAAACAATATACCTTGGAAAACCTCTGAATTATGCATGGCAACCGGATGAAAGATTAAGACTTGTAAAAAAATCATCTAATCCGAGATGGGAAGGTGGGGATATTCATGAGTACCTTGTTATAGATGGAAAAACAAAGGTTCTTGATGGTTACCTCTATCACTACACTTATAGAGATTTAAAAGACCATTTTTCAAAGGTTGTTACATACTCAAAACTTTCTGCTGAAGATTTATGGAAAAATGGTAAAAAGTTCAGTTTTCATAAACTTCTTTTGAATCCTTCGGCTTCTTTTATAAGAGAGTACTTTTTGAAAAAGGGGTTTTTGGATGGAATAAGAGGATTGTTAGTAGCAGTAAGCGCCACATTTTATACATTTTTAAAATATGCATATTTATGGGAAATGGAGGAAAAGAGGAAAAAAGATGCCAGAAGTTAGTGTTGTTATAACAGTCTATAATGGAAAGGAATATATATGTGATGCTGTTTCTTCTGCTATTAATCAAACTTTTAAAGATTTAGAGGTTATTGTTATGGATGATGCCTCTACAGATGAAACCCAGGAAGTTGTCGAAAAAGAGTTTAAAGATTACTTAGGAAACAAACTTGTTTACCACAAAAATAAAAGAAACATGGAAAGGGTATACGGTAGAAATGAAGGTGTCAGAATGGCGAAAGGAGATTTTATATTCTTTTTAGATTATGATGATAAATGGGAGCCTGATTATATAGAAAAAACCCTTCCGTATCTTGAAGAATATGACATTGTGTACTCTTTTCCAAGAACGTTTATAAACAGAGATGGAAGCATAATAAGAAAATCCAAAAAGAAAATTCCAGAAGATATAAAAGAGATAATTTTTTCAAGTATGATAGGCCTTCCAACATGTACAGGAGTAAGGAAGGGGAGTTTTTTAGGTTATAAAGACAGATATATTCTCAGAGAAGACTGGGAGTTTTTCTTAAGGTCTTTTTTATCAGGGAAAAAAATCAAAGTTGTTGATAATGACAAAACCTTCATAAGAGAACATGGTGGAAGAACAAGCAGAAATGTAAACTTTATGAAATCTACTTTAAGAGTTTACCAGGATTACATAAACAGGGTACCTGAAGAGTATCTTCCATTTTTTGAATTTCATGTTGGAGAGCTGTGTTTGAGGTTTGGAAACTTCCCTTTAGGATGGAAGCTTGTTCTTTCAGCATTTTTTAAAAAACCTTCCCTTCTATCTGATAAAAGAAAAATCCTATCCATACTAAAAAGGGGCATAAGAGTAGATAGATTCATAAAGTATATTCTTTCGGAAACTTAAAACTCGGTTATCTGGTATCTTTTCAGGAAGTTTTCATCTATATCTAAGATACCCTTTTCCCTAAGTGAATTTATTACCTCTTTATCACAGTGAACATCTTCAGGCCATTTTCTTTTGTATCTGTCTCTCTCGTCTTTTTTTGTTGCATCTAATCCCCATATTTCATCAATCCATACATCATGGAGGGCATCAATATTGTTTGTTACTCTCCATACTAACATGTATGGGTTATTCAGGTCATTCATATATTCATCAACAAAAATAACAATTCT
>CAYTOE010000074.1:0-8221 GCA_964439255.1 uncultured Aquificales bacterium | reverse complement strand
AAACAGTTGATTTTTCTAAAGGTTTTTGGGGTGATAGATATGGAAAAGGAGAAGGGGATTATTTTAACTGTGTTTTAACTGAAGAGGAGTATGAGGTTTTTTACAAAGAGCTTATGAATGGAGAGCAGGTTCCTCTTAAAGATTTTGAAAGAGCTGTTTTCTTCGAAGGCTGCCTTCCTGTTGAAGAGATAGCAAGAAGAGGAAAACAGACTTTACTTTTTGGACCAATGAAACCTGTTGGGCTTGTTGACCCTAAAACAGGTAAACAGCCATTTGCTGTTGTTCAGCTTAGAAAAGAAAACAGAGAAGGGACTCTTCTGTCTATGGTTGGATTTCAGACAAAACTGAAATATCCAGAGCAGAAAAGAATATTTAGATTAATCCCTGCCTTAAAAGATGCAACATTTGTTAGACTTGGTTCTATACATAGGAATACATTCATCCAGTCTCAAAAGGTTTTAAAACCAACTCTCCAGTTAAAAAAAGAGCCTAAAATCTTTTTTGCAGGACAGATAACAGGTGTTGAAGGTTATGTAGCATCTGCGGCAACAGGTATACTTGCTGGTATTAATGTTTCAAGGATGTTAAGAGGATTAGAACCTGTTGTTCCTCCTGAAACAACAATGTTAGGAGGTCTGGTAAGATATATAACAGAGCCAAAAGACGAGCTTCAACCTATGAATCCTAACTTTGCTTTACTTCCAGATTTAGAAAGAAAAGTTAAAGATAAAAGGAAAAGAAAAGCCTTAAAAGCCCAAAGGGCATTAAAAGATATGCAGGAGTTCTCTGACTACTTAGCACCAAATTCTTCACAGGCATCAAAAACGTACTTCATATAAGCGACACAGGGACCTCCTCCCATTAATGCGGCAACCATAGCAGATTCTATTATTTCAGCCTTTGTTGCCCCCTCGGCAATAGCGTTTTTTATATGAAAAGAAATACAGTAAGGACATTGGGATTTTACAGAAAGTGCTATTGATATAAGTTCTTTTGTTTTTTTATCTAATACTCCCGGTCCTTCTGTTGCCTGAAAAAATCCCATAAATGATTCAACAAACTTAGGATAATCTTTTTTAAGCTTATCAAAGAGGTC
This sequence comes from uncultured Aquificales bacterium, assembly GCA_964439255.1. GTDB lineage: Bacteria > Aquificota > Aquificia > Aquificales > Hydrogenothermaceae > JAADDV01. The sequence goes on along the minus strand of CAYTOE010000074.1, from coordinate 7,125 downwards.
TAAAAACCTCTTGTAATAAACCTCCATATCAATTTTTGTGTTTTCTTCACTCATTTTTTTCTCTCCCATCTGTTTTATACAGATAATAAGATATTTTGTTGATATAAACTGGCAAGATGATATCAAGAATAATTTTTTAATATCTTCCTTAAATCTTCTTCCGATTTTATCTGGCTTCCATCATATAAATCATCATCTATAAGAAATGCAGGTGCTATTGCACATGAACCTATACATTCAACAAGTTCTATATACCACATTCCGTCTTTACTGTTTTTTCCTGCCTTTGCTCCAGTAATTTTTTCAATCATTTCAAGTAAATTTCTGTAATTTGCCAGGTGGCATGGAAGGTTTCTACAGATTCTAATATGGTGTTTTGCATTTTTTTTATGTCTGAACATATCGTAAAATGTAACTATGTCTTCCACTTCAGATGGATGAACCTTAAGGTAATCTGCAAGTTCATAAATCGCACCTTCCGGAATATCCCTATACTTGTATAAGATTTCATGTAGAGCAGGAATTATAAGCTGTTGGGGATATTTTGAAAACTCTTTTCTATACTCTTCTATTTTGTCTATTAAATCCTGTGTGAGAAACTGATACTTTGTTTTCATCGGCTCTCCTGAAAACCTTTTGAACTTATGAATAATATACCACAATAAAAAACCCTTTCCTTTTAATAAATTTTACATTAATATAATTTTTATATTTTTAATAAACATTTTTTATACTGTTATTAACAAATAAATAAACCGGTGCTGTTATGAGATTTTTTATTCTTTTTTTACTTGCTTTTTTTATTATTGAAAAAGAAGGAATCTGCGAAACGATTTTCGAAGAAAATCAAAAAGATGGAAAGCTGGTATTTGTAAATCCAATTTTAGACCTACAGAAAATAAAAGATTTCTCCAATCTAAATATAAACGGTATAGATATCTACAAAACAGGAGTAGAATACAGGAAAAATGGTTTTACATGGTTTGGAAAAGTAAAAGAAGATGATTTCAGTACTGTTGTTTTAACTTATGAAAACGGTTATATGTTTGGTTCAATAAACTATCTTGATAAGCATTATAGAATAGAACCTGTTGATAAAAACAGTTACGTTATATCTGAAGAGTACAATCTGAATGAACAGGATTTTCCAAGAATAAAAACTGTTTTAAAAGAGAATGAAAAACTTAATCTAAATTTTGCTAAAGGTTTATCTGAGGACGGAAAATACATTGATGTTCTTATTCTATATACAAAAAAAGTTAAAAATCTATGGAAAGATGCTCTAAATGCTTATATTCAGAACCTTGTAGATTTAACCAATGCAGCTTTAAAAAACTCCAATATAAACACAAGAATAAATATTGCCGGCACTATTCTTTACGATAATCCATCAAGTAACGAAAGCACAAACACCGTTCTTGCAAGGATGTTTTTAAGAGATTCTTCTGATATTGAAAAGCTAAGAGAGAAATACAAGGCAGATATGGTGTTTCTCTTGAGGGAAAAAGATTTAAACAGCAGCAGTATTAAATGCGGCGTTACAAATGGCATTTTTAAAATGGAAGGGTTATTTTCAGACTGGCAGGATAGGATTGGTGAAGTTATAGATTTTTATAGAAAAACACCTATAGGGGTAATAGAGATAAATAAAATATATGAAGGCATAAAAAAGAATGGGAATTATTGTTCTGAACTTTATTTTGTTCATCATCTTGGTCATTCACTTGGCTGTGACCATAATAGGGAAAATGTTTCCTGTGGTTCTGGACAGGCTTTCCACTACTCTTTTGCCTATAGGGGAAAACAGAAATTCAGAACTGTTATGAGCCCTGAAGTGCCAAGAGTACTTTACTTTTCAAATCCTGATGTAGCGTTAAATGGAGAACCTATAGGAATACCTTCAAACAGTGAACAGGAGCCTGCAAATAACAAAAAAACTATAGAATATACATCCCACATAATATCGAATTTTGAGGTTGCTCAGAGATATCCAGAAGTATATTTAGATAAAAATGAGCTTAATTTTAAGATAGTTCAAAAAACATCCAATAGCGTAAAAACATTACATATATACAACTATGGAGAAAGGGATTTAAAAGTGGATGTTGTCTCTGATGCAGAGATACTTGATGCAAAAAATAACTGTAGCACTGTAAAATCCCATAATAGATGTAGCATAAATGTTTCTTTAAAGACACTTCCCTCAGAAAGTAAAGAGCTGTTTTTAACATTAAAAACAAATGACCCTACAAAACCTGAAATAAAAATACCTGTTTCTATAGAACGTTTAAGTTCTCAAATCCCTCAAATATATATAAAACAGATAAAATTGGATTTTGGTAACGTTTTATTGAACAGAAAAGAAACATTAAATCTAATTGTAAAAAACACTGGTAATGCACAGTTGGAAATCGGAAGTATAAGTTTTGAGAAAAATATTTTTGCGCTGGAACATAACTGTTCAATATTACTACCTTCAGAATCCTGTACTGTGAAGGTAGTTTTTTTACCTGAAAAAGAGGGTAGATTTGAAGATAGACTGGTTATTATCTCAAATGACCCTGAAAAACCACAGATATTTGTAAATGTCTCAGGGAGAGGTGAAAAGGAAAGAAAGCCTGATATAGAGGTTATATCTGATAATATAGATTTCAAAGATGTTGTAGTAGGTTCCTCAAAATCTGTTAGTCTTCCTGTAAAAAACACAGGAGATAATGACCTTGAAATCAGTTTAGAAGAAAATACAGTTTTATCCGATTTTTACATAAAAAACAGGTGCAAACCTGTTTTAAAACCTGGTGAAGGGTGTCAAATACAGATAAACTTCATTCCTTCAACAGTTGGAGAAAAAGTTTCGTATTTTTATATAAAAACAAATGTGAAAGACAAAGAAAAGATAAAAATAAAGCTAAATGGAAATGGTGTATTACCTGTAAGAAGATTGCTGTCTGTTGAGCCATTAAAGTTAAGTTTTGAAACAGAGCTGAAGAAAACACAGATGAAAAATATAACTGTAAAAAATACAGGAAATGCTCCGGTGAATATCAGTAAAATAACAGTAAATGGAGATGGGTTTTCTGTAGATGAAAACAGCTGTAAAAGTATAAAAGCAGGTGAAATGTGTAAGTTAAATGTTGTATTTTCACCTACAAAAGTTGGTTATTATTCAGCAAATGTACATATTTTTTCAAACAGTGAAGATGGAGATATCTCTGTTGAGCTAAACGGAACTGCAACAAATACAGAAAAAATAAAAGTGGGTAAAATCTATTTAAATATTGAAAACAGTGTATTTATTAAAAAGCCAGAAATTAAAAATATCCCTGTTGAAGATGGAAAATATATACAGAAACCTGTTGAATATACCCTTGAAAAGACAGATATGGATATAAAAGAATACATTTTCATAGACTCAGATAAAAGGAATATGTACATGAGAGTTTTTTATAAAGACGGTTCTTATAAAGATATACCTGTATCCAATGGTGATATTTTTTTACTTGAGGATGGTGGTGAGTTAGACTCAGATAAAGAGGAAAATGGAGAGATTTTAAGATATTTTGGTATTATAGAAAAACATTCCACGAATAATGACACAGAAACATCTGATAATGATTCTGAAACAACAGATAATGACACAATGTTAGACAACGATAATATTAGTAATCCAGTTCCATCTAATACTTCTGGAGGTTCTGGAGGTTGCTCTTTTTCACCTAATACGGGAAATTCAAATCTACTCCTGTTTTTACTCTTTATCTCTGCTTTTATGCTGAGATTAAGAAAAAATATATAGCGGTTTTTAGTCTTTTTGCATAAATTTAATTCTGTTATCTTTTTCTGGAGTTTGCCATGGGTGTATCTATCGTTCTACCCAATGAAATTTCTGCTATAGAGCCTGCTGTTGAATTTGCCTACAATTTCTGTATAAATGCAGGTATGTCAGAAGAGGAAAGCGCAGAACTCTCCCTTGCCTTTAATGAGATAATAACAGATATAATCCTTTTTGCATTTGAACCTGAGGAAACAAAGGAGTTTAATATCACATTCAACAAAACCCTTTCTGAAGTTGAGGTTGTAATTCACGAATTTGGAGAACCTTTTGACCCAGAAAGGCATAAATACTCTCCAGAAAAAGCAAAAAAAGAGTTTAACTTTGATGGTGCTGGTTTTGAAATTGTGAAAAATCTCCTTGATGATTTTGTATACATTTTTAAAGGCCGACATGGAAAGGAGTTTAGACTATTAAAAAAGATTACACATCCCCACATTGTTGAAATACTAAAAGAAGAAGAACTAAAAAAAGAGCCTGAAAAAGCTGTTCAATATACAATCGCACCTGTCTTAGAGGAAGATGCAGAAGATATAGCCCGTTTGATATACCGTTCTTATGGATATACATATCCAAAAGAAGAGATGTACTATCCGGGAAAAATCCAGCAAGCTTTAAAAGAGGGTAAGAAGTTCGGGGTTATAGTAAGAACAGAAAAAGGCGATGCTGTTGGTTATTTTGCTGTCCTGAGGTCAACAGATTCAAATATAGGTGAGGTTGGCGAAGTAGTTGTTTCCCCAAAACACAGGGGAAAAGGTATTATGAAGATGATGATGAAAGCCCTCATAGATATGGCCAAATCTAAAGGACTACTTGGTCTTTTTGGAGAAGCTATAACAGTTCATACAATAAGCCAGAAGGTAAATGCAAAATATGGATTTAAATCTTCAGCTCTTGTTTTGGGTTTCTTCCCACCAGCAAAATACAGGGGTTTTCAGCATAAAGAACAGAGAGTAAGTGTCGTTATAGATTTTTTACCTTTGAAGGAGAGAAAAGAAGTTAAAGCTTTTTTACCTAAAGAGTACGCAAGAATACTGAAAGATATTTATAAAAATTTAGGGATAAAAGTGATAAATGAAAGGGTAAAAAATGTCCAGATTCATGAAAAATCCCTTTTTAATCTCTGGATAAATTATGGATTTGGAAGCGGAGTTATAGTCGTTAGAAGGTTTGGAAAAGATTTTATAGAAAGGGTAAAAAACAAAATTGAGATGTTTGAAAAAAAAGGTATAAAGGGTATATACATAGACCTTCCCCTTGATGACCCCCTTGTAAAAGTATTTGTTCCAGAGTTAAAAAAATCAGGATTTATCTTTTCAGGCTTGATGCCCCTGTTCCACAAAAATAAAGATTTTCTTAGAATGCAAAGAATTTTGGATGAAATAGATTTTTCTCACATACATGTTTATTCAGATATGGCTAAAAAAATAAAAAGAAAGGTTTTAAAGGAGTACAGATGGAGCTCAGGGAAAATGGAAATACCTTAACAGTGAGTTTAAAAGGTGATTTAAACTACAAAAAATCTGTCGAGCTGTACAGTAAAGGGAAAAAGTTTACTGAGATACATTTAGAATTCTCCTGTTCAAAGTTTGTTGATAGCGAAGGAATAAAAACCCTTTACTTACTTAAAAAGGAAGGGAAAAGAATCCATATAAAAAATCCACCTAAACTGTTTTTCAAAGCTGTTAAAATACTTTCTTTAGAAGAACTTTTAGAGTGTATAGAGGATTAAATGGAAAAAGTAAAATTAGCTTTGATTCAGCACAGATGTTCTGAAGATGTGAAAGAAAATTTTCAAAAAGCTGTTTCAATGATAGAAGATGCCTGTAAAAGTGGAGCAAATATTATCTGTACACAGGAACTTTTCAAAACAAGATACTTCTGTCAGGTTGAGGACTGGGACTATTTTTCCTTAGCAGAAGAAATTAATGAAAATTCCGAAACTGTAAGAACATTTTTAAAGCTCTCTAAAGACTACAACTCTGTTATTGTTTCAAGTATTTTTGAAAAAAGGGCAAAAGGTGTTTTCCACAACACAGTAGTTGTTTTTGAAAACGGTGAAATTTCAGGGATATACAGAAAAATGCATATACCAGATGATCCTCATTTTTATGAAAAATTTTACTTTACACCAGGTGATTTAGGCTACAGGGTTTTTAAAACAAGATACGGAAATATTGGCACACTAATATGCTGGGATCAGTGGTTTCCTGAAGCTGCAAGATTAACAGCCTTAAAAGGAGCAGATATAATCCTTTATCCAACAGCCATAGGCTGGCTTCCTGAGGAAAAAGAAGATTACGGTGAAAGCCAGTATAACGCCTGGGAAACAGTTCAGAAGGGTCATGCTGTTGCAAATGGATGTTTTGTAGCAGCTATTAACAGAGTTGGCTTTGAGCCTTCACCAGATGGAAATGGTGGAATTGAGTTCTGGGGACAGAGTTTTATTTGTAACCCTTATGGTGAGATTGTTAAAAAAGCGTCTGTGGATAAAGAAGAGGTTGTTCTGGCTGAAATAGATATTTCTTCTATTGAAGAAACAAGGGTTGTCTGGCCATTTTTTAGAGATAGAAGAATCGAAAGTTATTCAGATTTAACAAAAAGATGGATTGAATAAAAATGCAGATACAGGTTTAAAAATTGGTCAATAGGTTGAAAGTTTTAGGTTTTAATGTCTTAAATCCTCTATAAAATCTTTTAAAGATAAAAAACCCCAAATCACGACCATGATTAATATTGCAGTAAAAACAAAGTATATAAAGTATTCCATTTTATATCTCCCTCATTTTTTTTCTTATGGAAAACCATAAACTTAATGATATAAAAAAGAAAACCAATAATGCAGTTCCTAATAAAATCAAGGAAAGCTTATTTATAATTTCTTTTTCATAAGTTTTATATAGAACGGTTCCGAAACCTGCACCTACAGTCAGGATAATCAGAACAATAGTCCTGAACAATCCTTCTTTTATCTTTAACTTTTCAATTTCTATCTTCTTAAGTTCTAACTCTTTTAGTTCTTTATCCATTGATTAGATTTTCTATTTTTTCTCCTTGATTTTAATATACTTGTACAATTAGATTTTAACAATACAATTTAAATAAAGTGAACTACTCCTCAATAAATTGATGAGCCTGCTCGCTTTGCAAGCTCGCCAACTTCTGAGAAATTTCCTGCTTCACAGCTGGATGCCTCGTAGACTGAAGGTTGTCCTCCATTCCGCCGACAGTGCCAGCTCCACAGGCTTAGGCTGCTCCCGTTGGTCGCTGTATCCCTTCGGGATAGCCTCGGA
>CAYTOE010000073.1:0-8352 GCA_964439255.1 uncultured Aquificales bacterium | reverse complement strand
ATAATTTTAATATTGCCTGTATAAATTATCTAAAAAGAAATAAAACTCAAGGAGGGCTGAAATGGCTGTAAAAAAATTAGAAAAATCTGAGTGGGAAAGTTATTTTGATGCCTTTGACAAAAAGTACAGAGAAGGTCAAATTCCCGCTAAGGAGGTACAGATTGAGATTGTTAATGAAGAAATAGGTGACCAGGTTGAAACATGGTGGCAACCTTTAACAGGTCTGGCTTATGACCCTAAAGATGATGAGTTTGAAGTTGCAGCTGAAAGACATGACCATCTGATACACAAACCTGTTGAGATTTATGTAGATGAAGATGTTGATGGAAGCATAAAAACTGTTGAGGTTGTTCAGGAAGACGGTACAAAACATATTATAAAATTAAGAACGCCAGAGGCATTACCTGAAAAATAAGAAGGGGGAATTTCCCCCTTATTTAGATAAAATTTTTAAAGCGTTTTTTATTATTTCTTCCACTTTGAGATTTTTTTCTTCTTTTAAAACCTGGTGTACAGCTTTTATTGCTTCTTTTTTTCCAAATCCCAATTCAACCAAAGCTTCAACAGCATCTTCCATAAGTTCATTTTCATAAAAATCTATTTTTCCCTGAAGTTCGAATATTATTCTCTGTGCTGTTTTTTTACCTATACCTGGGACAGAAGAAAGTAATGAAATATCTTTATTCTCAACAGCCTCTACAACCTTTTCTGATGATAGATGTTTTATGAGAGAAAAAGCATGTTTAACACCAATTCCTGAAACAGATATGAGCTTTTCAAACAAATCTCTCTCTTCTCTTGTTTTAAAGCCATAAAGAACAGGCTCATCTTCTTTTATAAACATTTTTATAAAAACCTTCTTCTCACCTTCCATTCTGTAGGGGGTAAAAATTTTAAAACCTATGCCATCTTTCTCAAGTACAATGAAGTTTTCCGTCGAATAAACAACTTTTCCTTTTATAAACTCAATCAATGCAAACCTCTTATACAAAAACTGTTCAAAATCATAATTATACTGTTAAAATATTATAAAGACCGGAGGTTAGACGAATATGATTAACCTTCCAATGATAATAGGTGGTCAGAGAGTAGATAAACCTGAAAAGATAGACGTTATATATCCTTACACACAGGAAAAAATCGGACAGGTTCCAAAAGGCTCACCTGAAGATGTGGAAAAAGCCATTGAAAAAGCGAAAATAGGTCTTAAAAAGCTAAAAAAATTAACCTCTTATGAAAAATACAAAATACTTCTTAAAGTGGCAAATCTGTTAGAAGAAAGAAAGGAAGAATTTGCAAAGACAATAGTTTATGAAGTTGGAAAAACAATAAGAGAGGCAAGAACAGAGGTTGAAAGATGTATAAACACTATAACCTTATCAGCAGAAGAGGCTAAAAGGATAGAAGGAGAGTATGTTTATATAGATGCTTCGCCTAATGGGAAAGGAAAAAGGGGTTTTTATTTTAGAGAACCAGCTGGCATAGTGGCTGCTATAACACCTTTCAACTTTCCTTTGAACCTGACAGCCCATAAAATAGCACCTTCTATCGCTGCAGGATGTCCATTTATTTTAAAACCTTCTGAGAGAACTCCTTTATCTCCAACGATGTTATGTGAGCTTTTCCTTGAGGCTGGTGTACCGGAAGAAGCTGTTTCAATCATTCCTGGATTTGCCGATGTGGGGCAGGCTATGACAACCCATCCAGATGTGAGGGTTGTATCTTTTACAGGCTCTTTAAAGGTTGGTGAAATAATAGCAAAGCAGGCTGGACTTAAAAAAATAGTTATGGAACTTGGTTCAAACTCCGCTGTTGTTGTAGATGAAGACGCAAACCTTGAAATTGCAGCAAAAAAAGCTGTAGCTGGAGGATTTGCATTAGCAGGACAGGTATGTATATCTGTACAGAGGATACTTGTTCATGAAAAGGTTGCTGATGAGTTCTACAATATACTTAAAAAGGAAGTCTCAAAACTAAAATTTGGAGACCCAATGGATGAAGAAACAGATGTTGGACCTGTAATAACAGTTGATGAGGTAAACAGGATACAGAGCTGGATACAGGAAGCTGTTGAAAAAGGCGCAAAAGTTGAAAAAGGCGGAATAGCCTGTGCTGAAGAAAAAACTGTTTTTCAACCTACTGTTGTTGTTGATATTCCAGAAGATACAAAGCTCTTTTATGAAGAGGCTTTCGCACCAGTTGTAACAGTGAAAAGATTTAAAGATATAGATGAAGCTCTTGAGCTTGTAAATAAAACAAACTACGGTTTACAGGTAGGTGTATTCACGAATAATATAAAAACTGCATGGAAATTTATAGAAAATGCAGAAGTTGGAGGTGTGATAATAAACGATATACCAACATTCAGAGCTGATAATATGCCGTACGGTGGTGTTAAAGGAAGCGGAATAGGAAGAGAAGGTCCTAAATTTGCTATCGATGATTATACAGAAATAAAAATGGTTGTTTTTGATTTAAATGCATAAAACAGGTGCATATGCACAAAATAAGTGCAAAATATTTTTTCCTGAGATTTTCAAGTTTTTGATTTAAAGAGTTTTTATAAATGGCAAAAAATTTGTTTTTCGATAATAAAAAAATGACTGGAGGTTTTTTATGAAGAAGATAGAGGCTATTATCAAACCGTTTAAATTAGATGAAGTTAAAGATGCTTTAACAGAAATAGGCGTTTACGGTATGACTGTTTCAGAGGCAAAAGGATTTGGAAGACAAAAAGGACATACAGAGCTTTACAGAGGTGCTGAGTATGTGATTGATTTCCTTCCAAAGCTAAAAATAGAGATAGTTGTTGATGATGAAATGGTTGAAAAAGTTGTTGAGACAATAGCAAATGCTGCAAGAACAGGAAGAATTGGGGATGGAAAAATATTTATAATACCTGTTGAAGATGTTATTAGAATAAGAACAGGGGAAAGAGGACCTGAAGCTATTTAATTTTTAAAATAAAAAATCCTTGGAGGTATTTTAAATGGCAATGATACAGTGTCAAACACCAGACGATGTTTTAAGAGTTATTTCTGAAAAAGGTATAGTTTTTATTGACCTTAAATTTTCTGATCCATTCGGTCAGTGGCAACACCTTACAATTCCAGCACATGAGTTCTCTGCAGAAAGCTTTGAAGACGGTATCCCATTTGATGGTTCTTCTATAAGGGGCTGGAAAGGAATACAGGAATCAGATATGCTTTTAATTCCTGATCCAAAATCTGCATTTATAGACCCATTCATTGATGACCCTACTGTTTCTCTTATCTGTGATGTAGTTGACCCAATTACAAGAGAACCTTACAGCAGAGACCCAAGACAGATTGCTAAAAAAGCTATTGAGTTCTTAAAATCAACGGGAATAGGTGATACTGCTTATTTTGGTCCTGAAGCAGAGTTTTTCATTTTTGACGATATCAAGTTTGTAAACGGTCCAAACATCTCTTACTATGAAGTGGACTCTATTGAAGGATGGTGGAATACAGCAAGGGAAGAAATGCCTAATCTCGGTTATAAAACACCTTACAAAAGAGGTTACTTCCCTGTTCCACCATTAGACAAAATGTTTGATATAAGAAGAGACATGGTTAAAACCCTCGAAGAAGTTGGTATCACAGTTGAGAGAGAACACCACGAGGTTGGAACAGCTGGGCAGGGAGAAATTAACTTCAGATTCTCAGACCTTGTAACTACTGGAGACAACGTTCTTAAATACAAATATGTTCTCAGAAATGTTGGTTATAAACATGGAAAGTACGTAACATTTATGCCAAAACCAATCGCAGGTGATAACGGTTCAGGTATGCATACCCACTTCTCTATATGGAAAGGTGGTGAAAATCAGTTCGCTGGAGACCAGTACGCAGGACTTTCTGAAATCGCCCTTTATGCTATCGGTGGAATTATAAAACATGGAAAAGCTATAGCAGCATTCACAAACCCAACTACAAACTCTTACCACAGACTTGTTCCTGGGTTCGAAGCACCTGTTAAACTTGCTTACTCAGCAAGAAACAGATCTGCTGCTATAAGGATACCTATGGGTTCAGCTTCTCCAAAAGCAAAAAGATTAGAAGTTAGATTCCCTGATGCATCATCAAACCCATACCTTGCGTTTACAGCACTATTAATGGCTGCTATTGATGGTATAGAAAACAAAATCCATCCAGGGGAACCATTAGATAAAGATATCTACTCTCTCCCTCCTGAAGAGTTGGCAAACGTTCCATCTACACCAGGTTCACTACAGGAAGCTATTGATGCTCTTAAAGAAGATATGGATTTCTTACTCAAAGGCGGTGTTATGGATGAAGACTTTATAAACATGTGGATAGAAACAAAACAGGAAGAGGTTGATGCAATCAGACTCGTTCCCCATCCAAAAGAGTTTGAACTTTACTACGATATTTAATAAATCATCTCTCAGGAGGCTTTCATGCCTCCTTCTTTAAAATCTAAAATTTGACAATTCTCAGTTTTCCTATACATTTCAGGTGTTAAAATAGATTGTCAATAAAACATAGGAGTTTTTATATTGGAAAATAGTTTAAAAAGCAGAAAGAAAGCAGTCAGAAAAGATATAAGGAACATAGCTATTATTGCCCATGTTGACCATGGGAAAACAACCCTTGTTGATGCTCTTTTAAAACAGAGTGGAACGTTTAGAGAAAATGAAGAGGTGGAAGAAAGGGTTTTAGATAATATAGATCTCGAAAGGGAACGTGGCATTACAATAATGGCAAAGAATACAGCCATAAGATACAGAGATATAAAGATAAATATTGTTGATACACCGGGACACGCTGACTTTGGAGGAGAAGTTGAAAGAACATTAAAAATGGTTGATGGTGTTATTCTTCTTGTAGATGCTGCTGAAGGACCTATGCCACAGACAAGATTTGTTTTACAAAAAGCATTAGAAGCAGGTTTAACACCTTTAGTTGTTATAAACAAAATAGACAGACCAGATGCAAGGATAAATGAGGTTATAAATGAGATTTATGACCTTTTCATAGACCTTGATGCAGAAGAAGAACAGCTTGATTTTCCTATTCTGTACACTATTGGAAGAGATGGAATAGCTAAAGAAGATTTAGATGATGATTCAAAAGATATGAAACCTCTTTTTGAAAAAATTGTTGAGTATATGCCTGCTCCTGAGTACGACCCACAAAAAGGTCTTCAGTTTCTCATTACATCTCTTGATTATGATAACTATGTAGGAAGACTTGCTATAGGGAGAATATTTAACGGTTCAGTAAAGGTTGGACAGCAGGTTTCTGTTGTAAAAAGAGATGGGACTGTTTTAAAAGGAACAGTCAGAGCACTGTACACGTATGAAGGACTGAAAAGAGTTGAAACAAAAGAGGCAAAAGCAGGAGATATAGTAGCTATAGCTGGTCTTGAGGATATCCATATAGGAGATACAATAGCAGATGCAGAAAATCCTGAAGCTCTGCCACCAATAACTGTTGAAGAACCTACAATATCTATGATTTTCTCTGTAAATGATTCACCATTTTCAGGAAGAAGTGGAAAATTTTTAACATCAAGACATTTAAGGGAAAGACTTTACAGAGAGACTTTAACAAATGTAGCTATAAAAGTTGAGGATACAGATAATCCTGAAGCTTTCCTTGTAATGGGAAGAGGTGAGTTACAGCTATCAATATTAGCTGAAATGATGAGAAGAGAAGGTTATGAGTTTCAGGTGTCAAAACCTGAGGTTATCACAAAAGAGATAAACGGTGTAAAACATGAACCTGTAGAAAGGGTTCTTATTGATATTCCTGAAGAGTATGTAGGAGTAGTAACTGAGAAATTAGGCTCAAGAAAAGGAAAAATGGTAAATATGATAAACCATGGGAGTGGAAGGGTAAGACTTGAATTTCTGGTTCCTTCAAGGGGGCTTATTGGATACCGTTCAGAGTTTAAAACAGATACAAGAGGAGAAGGACTTATAAATACAATTTTTGAAGGATGGGAACCATGGTTTGGTGATATAAAAACAAGACAGAATGGAGCTTTAGTAGCAGATAGAAAAGGTGTTGCAACACCTTATGCTATTTTTGGTCTTCAGGATAGGGGAGTTTTCTTCATACCACCGGGAACAGAAGTTTATGAAGGGATGGTTATAGGAGAACATAACAGAGATAAAGACCTCTGGGTCAATATAACAAGGGAAAAGAAGCTTACAAACGTAAGAGCTGCGGCAAATGATGAAAACATAAAAGTTATACCCCATAGGGAGATGGATTTTGAAAAAGCTATGGAATGGATTGCTGAGGATGAACTTATAGAGGTTACTCCAGACTCTATAAGAATAAGAAAGAAAAACCTAAGGAAACCTTAAAAGAGTCCTAAGCCCTTTTTCATTTGATGTCACACTTTTCTCCATCATAAGGGTATTTCAATCTAAGTTCAAAATCGGAGGATGGAATGTTTTTTTCATTAACGAAGTCCTCCGGTAAATTCCTTATGATAACTTTTTTATCTGTATTAAGGAAAGAACAATCAATGATAACATCATCACCTAAGCTTTTTGCGTCTTCTATGATACGCTTTGTCATGTATATCATTTTGTCTTCTGAATAATCCCAGCCTGTGGGTTTTATTTTAATTGAATATTTGTCTATCATTTTCTTCAAAATCTTCCAGTCCTTTAAAGAAGCTCCTGCTCCGGCATTTTTAATCTCAGTAACAGGTTTAAATGAATAAGGGTCTGTAAAGATTTTTCTTAATGGGATGTTATTTTCTAAAACAACATATGGGCTTTTTGGATATTTCTCCATAGCCCCTTCCCTATAAAAATTTTCCCTGACATCTATTAATCCTGAGATATTTCTTGATATTGATACCCATGGTTCTTCTTCTTCAGTAGAAATAGCGTTTTTTTCTATAGTTATGTTCGAGGCAGTTCCGCCTACTCTTAACGCTTTTGAGTGATAAAGAGAGTTATTTCTCATATAAACATTTGATACTTTATTTGCGACAGGTCCTTTACCATTATAGGCAAAAAAGTTATTCTCAAGGTAGTAGTATTTCTCCTTAGCAGAGTCAGGATTATTCTGCTGGAATAGTGATGCCTTTCCTTCATCTATAACAAAATAGGAAAAACCTTTCTGGAATACCCTTGAAAATATTCTGCTTTCTATTCCAAAGAAAAGGTTTCCTACTATCTTATTTTCGATTTTTTCTTTGCTGTCCACAATAACAGCTCCGCCTGTTCCTGCTATACTCCACCATGCACAGTTATAAATAATATTGTTCTGATATACAATCCCGTCGTTGTAGTGGGAAGAGATACATGCTCCAGGAAAATCATGAATCACATTTTCCCTTATAGTTATATGTTCACAGTCCTTACCAATTACTATTCCACCACCTTTGTAATAGTTTCTATCATTCCACCAGTAGTTAAGGGCTTCTTCAAAGTTTATCTTCTGTGAAACCCCTTCAAGTTCGATACCTTCTATAACAAAATACCTGCTCTTTTTTCCGATACGAAAAGCAGCCCTTCCATCAGATAAAATCTTAACTTTTTCATTTCCCCATGGCCTTAAAACAATTGGTTTATCTTTTTTTCCGTAGCATTTTATAAACTCTACATATCTGTTATCCAGACTTTTACCGTAATTTTTATTTTTATAAACACCACCTCTTATATAAACAAATCTTTTCTGATAGTTATTGTTTTTAATCTCTTCACAGGCGGAAGAAACACTGTTAAAAGGTTTTTCAGGGCTTCCATCTCCATCTGATTTGGCTGAAAAATCTACAAAATAACCATCATACTCAATATCTTCACCAGTGACATTAATATTTAGTTTTTGTATAAGCCTGTTATCTTTATAGAGATAAACTGTATAATTTCCCCTTTGATTGTCTGTTGGAGTCCATGTTATTTCTCCATTTGGAAAAATAGATAAACCTTTTGGTGCACTTTTTATTTTTATATCTTTTTCACGGGTATAGTAGGAGAAATGTTCTCCTATTTGGATTTCTATATTGACTTCCTTTATATCTAAGCTGTTATTTGTTTGATATTCTTCATTACTTGTAGAAGAACCACCACAGCCAAAGAATACAATAGCAAACAAAAATAATAAAATTTTTCCCATCTTTCTCCTGTGCGGATAGATTAAGTTTTTAAGTCAAAAAGCAGGGTTTGAAAACCCTGCTGATTAATCTAATTTCGTTTCTTCCATCTTCACTTTAGGCTTTACTATCCTTACTACTTTATCTCCTTCCATCTTTAAAAGGGGTTCTCCCATTGCTGTTCTTTTTGCAACAGGAATTCTGCCTTCATCTATAACAAGTTTAAATACTCTTCCCTTTTCTGTTGAT
>CAYTOE010000072.1:0-8386 GCA_964439255.1 uncultured Aquificales bacterium | reverse complement strand
ATAATCCCGTTGTACATAGGATGCATAATAACTGAATCTACCCTTACAACATCACTACATAACAGATGTTGAGGTTTACTATGGAGACCAGCTTGTTTCAAAAATAAAAGTGAATGCTTCAGTAAGTGCAAACCCTTATTTTTCTTTTAACCTTAAAGTTGATAAAGAAGCACCTTTAAAAATGGTCTGGAAAGACAACAAAGGTGAAGTAACTGAAAAAACCATAAAAATCAAGCCTCACTAAGGAGGAATAAGATGAGGAAAAAAGTTTTAGCAGGAACTGTTTTGGCAGCTGCTGCTGCCCTTTTTATAAATGTAAATGCCGAAGAAGCGGGACAGGCCATTTCACCTGAGGATTGGAAACTTTATGAAGAAGGTATAAACCCAGGAGAGGTTTTTGCTGAAGAGGTTGGAGGAGGTTTATTTGAAAAACCTATGGGTCCTAAAAAACTCTCATGTGCCTCCTGCCACGTAAAAAATGGAGATGTTGAAGATAGGGTTGCGACAGCTGCAGCATACTACCCTAAATATGATAAAGATGCAAAAACCGTAATAAACCTTGAACAGAGAATCCAGATTTGTCAGAGCAAATATCAGGGAGTAAAACCATTTTCTCTAAAAAGTAAAGAAAATACAGCGCTTACCACTTATCTTTTCTATCTTGCTCAGGGAACAAAGATAAATGTTGATACAAAATCACCTCTCGCAAAAAAATTCTATGAGTATGGAAAATACATTTTTACACTAAAAAGAGGAAAAAGAAACCTATCCTGTCAGGTCTGTCATGAGTTTGCAGCAGGAAAAGTTTTAAGAATGCAATGGCTAAAACCCCTTGGCTTTGAGTACAACGGAATAAAAGGTACAACAGCAGCAGACCACTGGCCAGCATTCAGGATGACAAAAAACAAAGTCCAAACACTCCAGCAGAGATTTCAGGGATGTATGAAACAGTCTAAACAGAAAATTTTACCCCTTGGTTCAGAAGAGATGGTTGCTTTAGAGCTTTATGTAAAATCACTTTCAAACGGTGCAGAGCTTAAAACACCCGGTTTAAGAAGGTAGGAGGATAAGATGAATCTAACAAGGAGAGATTTTTTAGAGCTTGCTGCTATAGCTGGTATTTCCCTTACTGGGAAAAATGCCTTAGCCCAGCTAAATAAACTTTCACCTGAAAAACTTTTAGAGTTTAAATCTGTTGGGAATGTTACACTTCTCCATATATGCGATATGCATGCCCATATAAAACCCCTTTACTGGAGGGAACCTTCAACTCTCCTTTCCCATCCTTCTCTTGTTGGCAAACCGGGTTTTCTTTGTGGGAAAGCCTACCTTGAATACTACGGTGTGAAAGGTGGAACATTAAGAGCTTATTTTGATACCTACCTTGACTTTCCAGAGCTTGCCCATAAATACGGAAAAATGGGTGGTGTTGCCCACATGGCAACTCTTGTAAAGCAGATAGTTGCAGAAAGGGGAAAAGACAGGGTTTTATTTATGGATTCAGGGGACACATGGCAGGGAACAGCCGTTGCCCTTTTTACAAAAGGAAAAGCTATAGTTGATGTTCAGAATGCCCTTGGAATAGATGTTATGGTTGGTCACTGGGAGTTTACCTATGGAAAAGATAGGGTTTTAGAGCTTGTGGATAAACATCTTAAAGCTGATTTCATAGCCCAGAATATATCTGATGCTATGTGGGAAGAGCTTGTATTTAAACCTTACGTTATAAAAGAGGTTGGTGGTGCAAAGATAGGAATTATAGGAAATGCCTTCCCTTACACACCTATAGCAAATCCAAAACAGTTCACAGAAGGATGGACATTT
Source organism: uncultured Aquificales bacterium (assembly GCA_964439255.1). Taxonomy (GTDB): domain Bacteria; phylum Aquificota; class Aquificia; order Aquificales; family Hydrogenothermaceae; genus JAADDV01. Next base: position 6,562 of record CAYTOE010000072.1, on the reverse strand, counting down.
GGCATACAGCCTGAAAGACTCCAACAGTTTGTAGATGAGCTTAGAAATGAAAAGAAAGTTGATATTGTTGTACTTCTATCCCATGACGGTTTTTCTTTAGACCAGGCTTTAGCAAAAATGGTAAAAGGTATAGATATTATTTTCAGCGGACACACCCATGACCCATCTCCTAAACCTATTTTTGTAAACAACACAATGATTGTTATTGCCGGTTCCCATGGGAAATATTTAGGAAGATTGGATTTAGAGATAAAGAACAAAAAAATTAAAAAATGGAGTTATAAACTTATACCTGTGGCATCAAACTTTATAAAACCAGACCCGGAAATGGAAAAACTTGTTGAACAGATATACAAACCTTATGAAAAAAAACTAAACACAGTTATCGGAAAAACAGAACAGCTCCTTTATAAGAGGGACACATTCTATTCAACATTTGACAGGGTCATCGGCGAAGCCATTAAAGAAGAAACTGATGCTGAAATTGTTTTTACACCAGGTTACAGATGGGGAACAACAATTCTTCCAGGAGAAGAAATAACTGTTGATAATGTTTATGAAATGACAGCTATTACATATCCAGATGTTTACACATTTGAGATGACCGGTGAAAAACTAAAAATGATTCTTGAGGATATAGCTGATAACGCATTTAACGCAAACCCCCTATACCAGCAAGGTGGAGATATGAGCAGGCTTCTTGGTGTTGAGTATGAGATAAAAATCGGTGCACCTGCAGGAAAAAGGTTAAGAAACATCAAAGTTAATGGAAAAGACCTTGACCCTAAACGTTCTTACGTTATATCAGCATGGGGTGGAAACCTGTACAGAGCAGGAAAAAATGTAAGACCTAAACACAGACCTGTTTATGACATTGTGATTGATTATATAAAAAGACATAAAGTTGTAAACCCACCTACTACATCAAATGTAAAAGTGTTAGACATCAAATGTGGCTGTCCAAAATCTGGAGGTATATGTTCGTGATAAAAAAAATCCTTCCTCTATTCTTTTTATCTGTTCTTCTTACCTCCTGCATAACAGCTGTGGAGTGGTCTACAGATGATGAAGACAACCTTGAGTATAAACCTCCAAAAGAGGTTTCCGTTGTTAAGGAAGCTAAAAAGATTGATAAAAAGAAAAAAATAAATCCAAAACCTGTTGAAGAAGAGGAAGAAGAAATTCCAGACATATACGAAGTTACAACAAATATTAAAGATTTTGAGCAGTTGGATATGCTTTTACGTTCTGAACTTGAAGAGGCTAACTTCAAAATCATAAAAGTATCCCATGTAACAAAAGGTATGGAAGAACAGGGAAGGAAAGATTTCTGGGAAGATATGAACATATACCTTATATGCAGGCTATCAGATGGTTATTTCATTTTAAAGAGAAACCCGCATCTTGTTGGCTTTTGTCCATACAGGGTTTACACATACAGAAATAAGGAAGGATTTTTAGTTGTTGGTTTTGTTAAACCATCTATAGCTGTCAGATATATGGGTACTGTAGATATGAAAGCTATAAAACTTTTAAAAAAGCATGACCTGGAGCTAAAAAGGATTTTAGACAATTTAAATAACTAAACTGGAGGGTAGCAACATGAAAACTTTAAAAATGGCGCTTGCAGGCCTTGGAGCAGCAGCTTTATTGGGAACAGGTTTAACAAACTCTGCTCAAGCCGGACCTAAATTTTATTTTGGAGAAGGAAAAGACCTTGAAGTGTTCCTTATGGGACAGATATGGACAGTTTATGGAACAAATGTTGATATTCCGGGGACATCAGACCTGAAAGAAGGGAAAGCAGACCTTTATATAAGAAGAGGTAGATTTGGCTTTAAAGGACATTTAATGAAAAATCTTTCTTTTAAAATATGGTTTGCCCATGATAACCTTGGAAGAGACGATCTGAATCCAAATGATATAGCGAGGGGCGCTGTAAAAACAAGCGGTCTTACATACTCAAAACTTGAAGTTTGGGATGCTTTCTTCACATGGTCGTATGATAAAACATGGGCTAATATCTCTGTTGGTTATTTTAGACCTCAGATAGGAAAAGAAAGTATAACATCTGGTTTTAATGTTCTATCCTTTGAAAAAGGTCTTCCAAACTTCTATGTAAGGAGACATATAATCGGAAAACCAGATAAAGGTAGTGATGAAAAACTTGGTCGTGCATCTGGGAATGGAAGAATTTTCCTTGTTAACTGGGGTGGATTATACAAATCTGCCGGATGGAGTTTAAACTGGAATTTTGGAATTGGTGATAACCAGAATTACACAAACAAATCAAACTGGTCTCCTCTAATATCAGCAAGAGTAGCAGTTTCTATAGGCGATCCAGAAATGAAAAAATACAAAATGGGATACAAGCAGACATACTTTGGAAAAAGGCATGGTGTAACAATAGGTCTTAACTACGGATATCAGGGTGAAGGAGTTGATAGAAAAAAATCAAATAAAGAATTTGATAACAATAAAATGTATGGTGTAGATATCCTCGCTAATTGGGGTCCTATAGATTTAGCTGCAGAGTATGATATTCTTTCCAGAGATTGGAAAGATGGAACAGATTACACAGATAAAGTCTGGATTGTAAAAGCAGGTTATCTTTACAAGCTCTCAAACGGACAGTATATACAACCAAGCATCTCATACAGTGTATTTGACCCTGATAACAATGGAAATTCAATTTATGGTAAGAAAAAAAACACATGGTTTGATGTTGGTATAAACTGGTACATAAAGAAACAGAGGGCAAAGCTTATTCTCCACTACACAAACGGAAAAGTTGAAAACTACAGTGGTTCTCAAGATGCAAAATCCTCTTATATAGGTCTTGGATTCCAGTTCAAAATATAAAAAGGGAAGGAGGCAGAAAGCCTCCCCCAAAAGGAACAAAGAACCTGATAAATAAATATAACCCTTTTAACGGAGGAAAATAATGAAAATAATAAAACATCTTGTTCTCCTGATAGTCCTAACAATAATAACAGTTTCCTCCGGGGAAACTGTAAAAAGTCATTCTGGAAATGGGATAGTTATCTATAAGGTTGAAATGGATGCAGATGAAGCTATACAGCTTTTAAAGGCAAATCTTGAAGCACAGCAGATACTGATTGTAGATGTAACAAATCCAGCTGCACCACTATCTAACAACTCAAAGATATTTAAAGATTTTGATAAACTTCATGTCGATTTTATACAGAATTTCCTTGTTACAAGCATGACAACCCTTTACAAAATTTTTACAAAAGACCCTAACGCTATGGTTCTTTCTCCATGGGTCATAACTGTTTACCAGTATGAGGATGATGACTACACATATATAGTCAGAACAAAATCCCATATCCTTTTAAATGGCACAAAATATCTGGAGGTTAAAAAAGCTGTTGAAGAGCTTGAAAATAGAATAGACAACGCTATAAAAGATATGCTATAAGGGGAAGTTTCCCCTATCTATTCTTCTTGTTGATACTCAAAAATCACCTCAACAATAAGCATAATAATAGAAATGATATTTGCAACAGCTGCACCTATTGCTAAGCCAATAGCAAGTGGGACGTGAACACCAGAAAAATACAAAACAGCTGCAGGAATAAGGTGAAGGTCGGCAACAAGAGCTGTTGCTAAAAGCTCTGCTGAAAGTATTTTTTTCGCACCAAATTTTAAAACTGTAGCAAGGAGGTTAACACCAACAGCTATAACAAGCTGGTAAGGGTCATGACTGAATATAAAACCCACATTACTTGTTAAAGCCAAAAATATGAAAAAATCAGACCATACCTTTCCCCAGTGTATCATGATACTTTTTCTCCTTCTTCTATATGGTGTTTTTCAAAGAATACCTCAGCCCTCCTTAAAGCTTTAGGATGACCAAGGACAATTAGAAAATCCCCCGCCTTTATCTCTGTTTCTCCAGATGGGGCTATCTTCATTTTACCGTCTTCTCTAACGATAGCAACAATGGTGGCTCCTGTTTCCTGTCTCATGTGGATATCTTTTAACTTCTTACCTACAAGGTCTGAATGTTCATCAATTCTTATCTCAATGATATCTATATCTGTTCTTTCTCCATAAGCTATCTTTTCTAAGAATCCCGACAGTACAGGTGAAGGTGGGTGTAATATAAAGGATGTCATTCTTCTTCCTATAGAAACATCCGGAACAATAACCTCATTTGCTCCAAGGAGCTTCATTTTATCTGCTGCACCTTCTGTTGTAGCTGTTGAAAAAACATAAAAAGAATCTTTTTCAGGTCTTATAAGTCTTGCTGTAACAATAACAGATATATCCTGTGTATTATCTTCAAAAGCTGTAACAAGTCCTTTAGCCTTCTCTATACCAACTCCCAAAAGTACACTTCTCTTGTATGGCTCATCTATAACATAAAACTCAACACCAAAATTTCTTATCTCCGATTCAAGCTCAGGATTTGGTTCAACAAGAACAAACTTTATTTTCCTTCTTTTAAGATTTCTCATCAGTTCTTTTGTTATTCCATTAAAATGACAGATTATGTAATGTCCAGATAACTCTTCCATGGCTTTATACATCCTCCAGTATGTGTAAATTTCACCAATATTTGAATTCAAAAAAACATCTACCGTTTTAACAAGTCCATACATATAAACAAGGGGTATAGTCACTATAATAAAGGCTGTTGTGAAAAACCTGTTTATATAAATGTGTTGAGGGTCAACATCATATCCTTCTGTATAACCTACTGTCGAAAAGGTTATCACTGTATGAAAAAGGTAGTTTAATACACTTTCTCCATCGCTTTTGTTATTTAAAATCATAAGAAGTAAAACACCTAAGGTTGTGAAAAAGATAACTGTCATTAAGGGGTATCTCAGCTGTAAAAGTATATCGTAGAACTTTTCTTCGTATATAGCTCTGTAATTTTTTGGTTTAACGTTGCCGTAAGGCTTCTGATTTTTTTTCTTTTTAAACTTCATTTAAAATCCGACAAACTTAACATTTAATTCATATTAAAAGTTTTCAAGGAGTTTTTCAAGGGAAGTTTGTTTTACATTTCCAATCTTCTCAAGCATGTTCCACACATACTTTCCAATAATATCAAACTCTATGTTCACAGCATCCCCAACTTTTCTTTCTTTAAGATTTGTGTTTTCTATAGTATGGGGAATAATGTTAAAAAATATCTGGTCATCCTCTATCTGATTTATGGTGAGGCTTATACCATCCACAGCTATAGAGCCTTTTTCAACTATCAGATGTCTGTATTCTGAAGGAAGTTTAATTTTGAAAATTGTATGTTCACCTGAAGGTGTTATCCCTGTTATATATCCAATCGTGTCAACATGTCCCTGAACAATATGTCCACCAAGCCTGTCTGATGGTTTCATAGCTCTCTCAAGGTTAACAGATTCTCCAACTTTGATATATTTAAGGTTTGACCTGTTTAACGTTTCCTGTGATACATCAAAGAAAAATGTTCTATCTGTCATTTTTGTTATGGTCAGACAGACGCCATTTATAGCTATACTATCTCCTATTTTTGAATCCTGTAAAACTTTTTCTGCCTGAACTTCTATGGAAAGACCTGCAGATTTTCTGTTAATCTGCTTCACCTTTCCTACTTCTTCAATCAAACCTGTAAACATACCTGTACCTCTTTTTTCTTAAAGCCCTGTATATAAAGTAGTTTGTATACACCTTTTTAACATATTTTTTTGTCTGAAGGTATGGAATGTACTCAACAAATTCAGCTGTGTCGTTAATATGATTGTATTTTATTGTTCTTCTTACAACCCTTCCACCACCGTTATATGCAGCTATTGCATAAAACAGATTCCCTTCAAACTTTTTTAACAAATAGTTTATGTACCACTTTCCGTATTCTATATTTTTCTCAGGATTAAAAAGTTTTGAAATAGAAAAGTCTTTATCCCCTATCTTTTTTGCTATCCATCTTGCTGTGGAAGGTATTATCTGCATAAGACCTACAGCATTTGAGGTCGAAAGTATATAAGCATCAAAAAAACTCTCCTGTCTCATAAAAGCATAAATAAGGTCATCGTTATCTATGTGATAAAAAGGTTTTGGGTAAGCTTTACTGGTTATATGGGTCTTGTAAGAGAAGTATCTCGCTGTTTTTTCAGGAAAAACCAAGGAAAGTTTAAGATAATCATCCAAATTTTTTGAATTTTTCAACAGATAAGCTGCTTCTAAATAGGCATATCTGTACAGCCCAATATCTTTTAATGCTTTTATCAGGTAATGTTTTTTTTCAAGCCTGACTTTTCCTGTAAATGGCTTATATATTTTTAAAGAAACCTTTCTCATTTTAAGTTTTTTCTGGGCTAAGATTTTATAAAAATCTATATAGTCAGAAAATGCAGCTTTTTTTAAATATCTTTTTGCCTCCCCTTTTTCAAAATGACTGAATGAAAGGTAAAGCCAGTAGTAAATTTTGTTTTTTTCCTCTTTGTTGAAAATATCCTTATGCTCTTCAAGGTATGTAGCTGCATCAAAGTATCTTTTATCTCTGTACATACTTAAAAATGTGTACCAGACTTTATCAGAGTATGCGGAA
>CAYTOE010000071.1:0-8459 GCA_964439255.1 uncultured Aquificales bacterium | reverse complement strand
CATATAGACCAAAAACAAAAAATATCCCAGTTTTACATGAAACTGTTAACTGTAGCTGTTTGATTCCAGCGGGACAGAGCGCAACCTGCAGGATTCCTATATTTAAAAGCTTTAATAAATGTACTATATACAACAGTAACAGAGATGATGACTACGATGTTGATTTGGTAATTCATGGAAAGGAGGTAATATACGACAGAGATATTACTATTTCAGTTGGAACAACAGTTGAGGTTAGGGATTTTCAAAAAGAAGGAGAACCTAACTGTACTTTCTCAACGCCACCTATCTGTGATTAAGGGGAAAACTATGTATGATCTGATAATATTAGGTTTGGGACCAGGGGGCTTTGAAGCAGCTCTAACAGCACTCAGAAAAAAGCTAAAAATAGCTGTTGTTGAAAAGGATAAATTAGGTGGAAACTGCCTCAATAGAGCCTGTGTTCCTACAAAGTACTTCAGAACAGGTGCCCATATTTTAGATAAAATCTCAGCTTTTTCAGACTATGGAATAGATATAAATGGATATTCCGTTGATTACTCAAAAGCATGGGAAGGGAAAGAAAAAGGTATATCTTTTTTGAGAAAAAGTATCTTACAGCTGTTTAAGTCAAAAAAAGTACCTGTTTTTAAAGGGGTGGGTAGAATAATCGACAAAAATAAGGTTGAGATATTAAAGAAAGATGGAACAAAGGATGTAATAGAAGGCAGATATATACTTATAGCTACAGGTTCTAAACCTGTAGCCATAGGAAATATAGTACCAGATGGAAAATATATACTGACAACAGAAGATTATATGGATAACCTAAAAGAGCTTCCTGAATCTATGCTTGTTATTGGCGGTGGCGTTGCCGGATGTGAACTTGGTTTTATCATGTCAAAATACGGTGTTGATGTTCATATAGTCGAGATAAAAGACAGACTTTTACCTGTTCCTTTTGTATCTAAAGAGGCTTCAAAACTTATCCAGAGGAAATTTAAACAGCTTGGTATAAAAACTTACCTTGAAACAACAGTTGAAGATTACCAGATAAAAGATGGAAAAATAGATGTGGTTCTTTCAAACGGAGAGGAATTATCAGTGGATAAAATCCTTCTATCTGTAGGAAGAAAACCAAACACAGATGTAGATGATATAGGTATAGAAAAAGATGAAAAAGGTTTTATAAAAACAGATGAGTTTTTAAGAACAAATGTAGAGAATATATATGCATGTGGAGATGTTGTAAATTCACCTATGCTTGCCCATGTTGCCATGTATGAGGCTAAGGTTGCTGTTTACAACATTTTAGAAGGAAATAAGAAAAATGTTGATTATTCTCTTGTCCCTTCAGCTATTTTTACAGCGTTAGAAATAGCCAGTGTTGGTTTAAATGAAGAAGAAGCTGAGAAAAAAGGTATTGAGACATTGACTGGATATTTCCCATTCATGTACAACGATAAAGCTGTTGATGAACATGAAACAGAAGGGTTTGCAAGGCTTGTATTTGAGAAAGAAAGTAAGAAAATTATAGGTGCAACTGTTGTAGGTGCTTCTGCCTCAGAAATTATACATATAATGGAAATGGCTATAAGAAATGGAATGACAGCTGAAGAGGTACATGATTTTATCTATTTCCATCCATCTTTGAGTGAGATTTTTGCTTATGCTTCTTATGATGTGGCTGTAGGAAAATTATTTTAAAGTATCATCTCTTTTATAATGTTTGCGGTTTTTTCTATTGCTCCTTTTTCTCCAAGGGCATTTTTTACAGATTCAATCTCTTTTTTTGTTTTTTTGTAAAGAGTTTCATCCTCTAAATATCTCAAACACCATTTTACGATATTTTCAGATGAACATTCTTTTTGAAGGAGTTCTTTTACCACCTCTTTTTTAGCTATTATGTTTGGTAAACCTAAAAAATCTATGGAAACGAGAAGTTTACCAATAAAAAATGTCAAAGGGGATACTTTATAAACAAGCAAAAATGGGTTTCCTATTATTGAAGCTTCAAGGGTTGCTGTTCCTGAGGTTATAATTGAGAAGTATGAGTGTTTCATTACTTCATAAGATGGGTTTTTAAATATTTTTTTATTTGCAGTGGAAACAGGTAAATGGGTAAATTCTTTTAGTATTCCTTTTACTATACTCTCCACATTTGGTGTTGTTGGAACGACAAAATGTACATCTGTTTTTTTTAATATTATTTCTGCAGATTTAAGCATTACTGGTAAAAGTGTTTTTACCTCACTTTCTCTACTTCCAGGTAAAAGACCTAATATCTTTTTTTCCCTGGGTATATTTAATTTTTTTCTGAAAGATTCTTCAGTTTCTTCAGTTTTTATTATGTCAAGTAAAGGATGTCCTACATATTCAACTTTGAAATCTTTTCCTTCATACTCTTTGTAGATATCCTTTTCAAAAGGCCATATAGATATCAAAATATCTGTATTTTTAGCTATTTTAGGAATTCTACCTTTTCCCCATGCCCATACCTGAGGTGCTATAAAATAAACAGTTTTTATATTTCTTTTTTTTGCCTCTTCAAGGAGTTTTAGATTAAATCCTGGGAAATCGACAACAATCAGTAAATCTACACCTTTATCTAACTGTTCAACAGACTTTTTAAATGCTTTTTTTATCTGAAAATACTTCGGAATAGCTTCTGTAATGCCAACAACAGATATATTTTCTATATTCTCAACAGATTTACACCCAGACTCTCTCATTTTTGGTCCAGTTATTCCAATCCAGTTGAATTCAGGGAGTTTTTTTATAAGCTGGGATGCATAGTTGTCTCCGGAAATCTCACCTACACTGATAAAAACTTTTTTCAATATATTACCTCTCAGTCCACCCTGTTTCTTTTTTCACCATTTAAGAATGCTTTTATATTTCCCGCTATTTCTTCTACAAGCTTTTTCCTTGCTTCTATACTTGTCCACGCAATGTGGGGAGTGATAAGGAGTTTTTCTCTATTTTTAATTTTCAGTAAAGGATTATCAGGTGAAATAGGCTCCTTCTCAAGAACATCTAAACCTGCACCTGCTATGAGATTTTCATCTAAAGCTCTCGCAAGGTCTTTTTCGTTTATAATACCTCCTCTTCCTAAATTAAGTAGGATAGAACCTGGTTTCATAAGTTTTATTTTTTCGTAGGTTATAAGGTTCTTTGTTTTTTCATTTAAAGGGGCATGTATAGACACTATGTCACTTGTTTTTAAAAGGTTTTCTAAATCAAGTTCAGGATATTTTTCCTGTCTTTTTACACCAGACGTTGAAAAATAAACAACATTAGCACCAAATGCTGTGGCAACCTTCGCAACTTCCCTTCCTATTGTTCCAAGACCTATTATTCCCCAGACTTTTCCTTTTATTTCAAAAAATGGTCTGCCAATATGGGTAAAAATACGACTTTCTGAGTATTTACCTGATTTTACATAATCATCGTAATAACTGAGATTTTCAAGGAGATAAAAAAGCATAGCAAATGTATGCTGAACAACGCTGAAAGTTGAATAACCTGCTACATTTGTTACAGCTATCCCTTTTTCCCTTGCATAATCAATATCAACATTGTTTGTTCCGGTTGCGGCAACGCAGATAAGCCTGAGTTTTTTAGTGGAGTCAATAACATTTTTATCTATAACAACTTTGTTTGTTATAACAATATCAGCTTCCTTAATTCTGTCTATAATCTGGCTACGTTCTGTTGTATCGTACTTTTTAAAATTTCCTAACTCCTCAAGCACCGATAAATCAACATCATTACCTAACGTTGCCGCATCTAAAAAAACAATTTCCGGTTTTCTTTTAAAAAGCTTTTTTATTTCACCAATCAGGGACATCTAATATCTGACTCCTTTCCTGTACATGTCTTCCAATAAAGCTATCTCCATTTTGTTTTTGATACTTCTTAAAGAATCAATAAAGTATCTTTCAGCCTGTTTCTGGATTTCATTAATGTCTCCCTGAAAAACAATTTTACCAGTGTCCCTGAAAACTGTCAGGAGATAGATTTCCCTATCTCCGTCAAATTCAAGTACAACCCTTATTCCTTTGTCTCCTTTAAATTCTTCAATAACTTCTCTACCCATGGCAGACCTCACTATATAGATTTTTAAATATTTTTATCAGTTTCTCAATATCTTTCCATTTATGTTTGTAAGATAAAGTAATCCTGAGTCTTGCTGTTCCCTCTGGAACTGTTGGTGGTCTTATAGCCTGAATAAAAATTCCATTTTCAAGAAATTTATCTCTTATCTCTAAGGCTGTTTTATCATCACCAACTATATATGTCAGTATAGGTGTTCCATAAAAGTTTATCTCTATCCCTGCTTCTTTCAATTTTCTGTGCAGGTAAGATGTTTTTTCAAAAAGATTTTCTCTTCTGTAGTTATCCTCAATTAAAATCCTGAGGTTGTTAAGGGATATAAAGTTTTGAACAGGGGATAAACCTGTTGAAAAAATTCCTGTTCTCATTTTATTTATAAGAAAATCTATCAATGTTTCAGAACCGCATATAAAAGCTCCATAACTTCCAACAGCCTTTGATAAAGTCCCAACCTGAATTATGTTTTCATCAGGTTTTAATCCATAATGGAATAATGTTCCCTTTCCTTCGCCTAAAATACCTGTTGAATGGGCGTCATCAATAATAACAACACAGTTATATTTTTTTGCCAGATAAACTATATCTTTTAGAGGTGCTATATCTCCTTCCATACTGAAAACGCCATCTGTGATAATAAATGGTAATCTTTCAGGTATATTTTTCTTTAATTTATCCTCAAGGTCGTTCATATCGTTGTGTTTGTATATAACCCTTTTTGCTTTTGATAACCTTATACCGTCTATGATTGAGGCATGGTTGTACTCATCACTGAAAATAACATCCTGTTCTGTTGTTATAGCAGGAATAAGACCTGTATTAGCCAAGTATCCACTTCCAACAACAATACATTTTTCCGTTTCTTTAAAAGAGGACAGAGTTTCCTCAAGTTCTTTCTGAATTTCTGTGTACCCAGAGATTAAAACAGAAGCTCCACTTCCAAGGGATAGATTTTCTAAATTCTTACACAGAAGTTTTTTTGTCTGCTGGTTGTCCTTCAGTCCCAAATAGTCATTTGAAGAAAAATCGATTATCCCTTCAGGTAAAATCTTCCTTTCTCTATATCTTCCAATTTCCCTTATTTCTTCTAAGTCCTGTTTTAATATCTCATTGAGCTTCATTTTTAATAACCTACAATGTTTTGTAAAATTTATTTGCAAAAGTTATTCCAAAGGAATAGGAAAATATATGACATATTTCAGTATGGACAAAAATCCTAATTTTTTAATAACTTAATGATATAGGATGAAAATTTATTTGTAAAAATAAATTACAAACAGGTTTAAGAATTGGAAAAATCATTTACAGACATTGTAAACTATGTTTACATAAATTGGGAAAAAGAGTTTCTATTTGCTTTATTTGCTGTATCTGTTCTTTCATTTACACATGTTTTCAAAAAAAAGCTGACAGAAAAGTACAGGGAAATAAAAAATTTCCAGTATCTAAAATCTGCAATATCAATAGTTTTAATGATTTTCTACTATAATTTTTTCCATTATTTAGGGCAATTTTTTGATATAAAGTTTTCTTCTTCTGTTTTTGAAAACCTTGTAATTCTTTACATATCTTATGAGCTTATAAATGAGACATTTTTTTTCTTTAAGATACAGAATCAAAACCTTTTAAGGTTTGTGAAATCTATAGCGTTTATCTCTGTTTTAATTGTTATTGTTATTGATGTTGCAAATAAATTTAACATAGATATAGGGAAACAGTACAACCTGCTTATTATCTTTAAAATAACATCTCTTATCCCTACATCTATTATCGTTTATCTAATTACTACAAATATTGAAAAGTTTATACCTGAAAAGCTGTACTTTTTAAAAACATTTTTAAGGAGATATCACCTTTTAATCAATTTTGTCGTTATATTTTTAGGTTTTTTGTGGATTGTTAATATAATACAGCTGTCTGCTGAATCTTTAATCGGTGTATCTATCTTAGTTGTTTTATTACTGTTTTATGTTTTTATAGTTTTCTACATAGATGAATTTATAAAAAATAGAAAAGAGTTTTATAGGGACTACTTTCCTGATTTAGAAAAAAGAGCGATATACGTTGTAAGTTTTTTCTTTATGTTTCTGTCTTATTTTTCGGTAAAGGATTTATTAAGATTACAGACCATTTTTTCGTATTTAAAACAGATTTATGTCGTTAAAAGCGATATTTTAAGAATTTCTTTATATTCCATTATTGAGTCGGTTATCTTTTATATGTTTATACTTAACCTTATACTTTTATCAAAATCCTTAATCAGACTTTACAACTACAAGAAAACAGGAGAATTTGTCCCAACTCCAATTGAGGCTATTGTTTATAACCTTGGTGTTTTATTTGCAACAATAATAGCCCTTTCAATGCTTGGTATTACATGGAAAGTTCTCTTGCCTATCATTGGTGCTCTTGGAATTGGTGCTGGTTTTGGCCTCCAGTCCATTGTAAATAACTACATAAGTGGTTTTATTATAATATTTAACAGAACTATAAGAACAGGAGATATTATTGAGCTTCCAGGTTTTGCTGGAAAATTTGTTGGTTGGCCAAATGACTTTATATTTGGTATCGTTACAGAAATTGGTGTTATAAACACTATAATTGAGACGCCTGACGGTGTTGAAGTTGCTATTCCAAACTCAAAGTTTGTTTCAGGCGATGTAATAAACTACACATACTCCTCAGACAAGATAAGGGTTAGAATTCCTTTTAAGGTTGGATATAACACCGATTATAAAAAAATAGAAAATATTCTGCTTGATATACTCAAAGAGTATAAAGGACTTGTTCTGTCGTATCCTAAACCTCAGGTATGGTTTTTTGAAATGAAGGACTATTATAACCTTTTCTACCTCCTTTTCTGGATGAATGCTAAACATTGGCGCCAGATAAGACTTTTAAGGAGTAATATATATAAAAGAGCGTGGGAAGAATTTAAAAAAGAAGGGATTGAAATTCCTGTTATAAGTATAGAACTAAAAGAAAAAATGCCTGAAGAAGAACCTGTATTAAAAACAGAACTTGATTTGGAAAAACCCCCTAAAAAGGGGGAATAAGAAAAATTAAATTTTTTCTATGTCCTGTAAACTCTGTACATTTATAAGTTTTGAACCTTTTATAATTCTTTTTATCAAACCTGTTAGGACTTTTTTAGGTCCTATTTCTACAAATGTATCAACACCGTTTTTTGACATGAATTCTACAGATTGAACCCATCTAACAGGAGAGTAAAAATGTTTTGCAAGTTCGTTTTTTATTTCTTCTTTTGACTGAATAGGTGTTGCTGTTATGTTTGAAATAACGGGAATTTTACTATCTTTAATCTCTATCTCATTAAGATATTTTTCAAACTCTTTTGCTTTGTCTATTAAAAGTGATGAGTGGGCAGGCACTGAAACAGCAAGGGGAACAACTTTCTTTGCTCCTTTTTCTTTTAAAATTTCCATGGCTTTTTCTACAGCTTCTTTTTCGCCAGATATAACTGTTTGTTCATAAGAGTTGTAGTTTGCTATTTCAACAACTCCTTTTATTTCTTTTAGAGTTTTTTCTATTTCTTCTGCTGGAAGACCTATTATAGCTGCCATTCCACCAACACCAGCAGGGACAGCTTCCTGCATAAGTTTTCCTCTTATATTTGTTATCCACACTGCATCCACAGGGTCTATACTTTCCCCAGCGGTTAAAGCTGAAAATTCACCAAGAGAGTGTCCTGCTACAAAATCAGGGACAAAATCTGGCTTTTTTCTTTTTAATGCATATAAAAGAGAATAAGATGTTAAAACAAGGGCAGGTTGAGTATATTCTGTAAGATTGAGTTTTTCTTCATCGTTGAATATTATCTCTGTCAAATTAAAACCTAATTTTTCATTGACTTTTTCATGAAGTTCCTGAATTTCAGGAAAAGTTTCATAAACATCTTTTCCCATTCCTACAAACTGAGAACCCTGTCCGGGAAAAACAAAAGATATCTTTCCCATATAAGCCTCCTGAAAAGTTTTGATTTTATTTTATCTCAAGTTGAAAGAAAAAATAGACTTTTCTGAAGGAAAGGAATTATCTTTTGAATTTTTCAGTTACTGATAAAGTGATTTTTCCTTAAAAAGATTTTTAAGATATGGTGAAAGTAGTTGGGAAGTTAAATCTGAATTTAGGGACAGGATTTCAATTCCTTATAGGTACTCTAAAAACAGAAATTTAGATTCATAGAAAAACCATTAGACTATCTATAGTTTCAATTCCTTATAGTCACTCTAAAAACTGAGGATTTGCAACAGCTAAAAAATGAACAAATCCCGTTTCAATTCCTTATAGGCACTCTAAAAACGCAACCCCTCTTTCCGAATTTACTAATGCCGACGATATTGTAA
>CAYTOE010000070.1:0-8481 GCA_964439255.1 uncultured Aquificales bacterium | reverse complement strand
GACTTGAACCTGCGACCCCGTGCTCCCAAGGCACGTGCTCTGCCACCTGAGCTACACTCCGAATGAAACAACGAAAAGCGGATATTTAATATATATTATTTCTTGCTTGATGTCAAGCTTTTTGTTCTGAAAATCTTTTAATAGAGTTTTCAATATCTTTTAAAGCTTCTTCAACACCTTTAAAAGATTTAACTTCAACCCATTTTCCAGGTTCAAGCTCTTTGTAATGTTCAAAGAAATGTTTTATTTTGTTTAATACAGCTTCAGGTAAATCATTTACAGATTTAATGTTGTCAAACGTTTTATCCAATTTAGAAACAGGAACAGCTATTATTTTCGTATCTATTCCCTCTTCATCCTCCATTTCAAGCATTCCTATAGGTCTACTCCTTATAACGCTTCCAGGTACTACAGGCTCAGATGATATTACAAGAACATCTGTTGGATCACCATCTTCTGCAAGGGTATTTGGAATAAAACCATAATTGAAAGGATAGTACATTGCTGTATATAGGAACCTATCAACAAATATGGCTCCACTTTCCTTATCAACTTCATACTTAATACCACTACCCTGTGGTATCTCTATTACAACATATATATCCTCCGGTGGATTTTTCCCAACAGGAATTTTTGAAATATCCATCCTGACCTCTCCAAATATTTTTTACCAATTATACCAAATAAAAAGGCACCTATCTCAATAGACAGGTGCCCTACAAGGAAGTTTTATTTTATTTAGAATGTATACAAAGCATCTGCTACAAGAACATCAAGCTCTTCATCGGATAGCTCGTGGAAGTTTAGGAATCTGTAAACTTTATCCTCTTTTCCGGCGATCTTTTCTTCCATAAATTTATGGTACTCCTCTACTGTCGGAAGTCTTCCTAAGACTGCACATATAGCGGATATCTCTGCTGAACCTAAATACACTTTTGCATCTTTACCCATTCTGTTATCAAAATTTCTTGTAGAGGTTGACATAACTATAGCTCCGTCTCTAACTCTTGCCTGATTACCCATACACAGAGAACATCCGGGAACCTCCGTCCTCGCACCTGCAACCCCGTAAATATTGTAGTATCCTTCCTCAATGAGCTGTCTTTCATCCATTTTTGTCGGCGGAACGATCCACAGTCTTGTCGGTATCTGTCCTTCTCCTCTTAATATCTCTCCTACTGCTCTAAAATGTCCTATGTTAGTCATACAGGAACCTACAAACACCTCATCAATATTTTTAGGTCTTCTCTCATCTGAAAGAACTTCAGAAAGGGTTGCCACATCATCAGGATCATTAGGACATGCTAAAATAGGTTCCTTGATCTCGTTCAGATCTATCTCGATCACAGCAGCATACTCTGCATTCTCATCTGCCTCAAGAAGTTCTGGATTTTCAAGCCATGCTTTCATTTTGTCAATTCTTCTTTGAAGTGTTCTCGCATCCTGATAACCAGCTTCTATCATCTTTTCTAAAAGAGCTATATTTGACTGGATGTACTCAATAACAGGTTCTTTGTTGAGTTTTACAGTACAGGCCGCTGCACTTCTTTCTGCCGAAGCATCGGACAGCTCAAAAGCCTGCTCAACTTTGAGATTTTCAAGTCCTTCTATCTCAAGGATTCTTCCTGCAAAAATATTTTTCTTACCTTTTTTCTCTACTGTTAAAAGACCCTGTTTTATCGCATAGTAAGGTATCGCATTGACAAGATCTCTGACAGTTATTCCCGGCTGTATCTCTCCTTTAAACCTGACAAGAACCGATTCAGGCATATTCAAAGGCATAGTTCCTGTAACAGCTGCAAAAGCTACAAGCCCCGAGCCCGCAGGAAATGAAATCCCGATAGGAAATCTTGTGTGTGAGTCAGCACCGGTACCTACTGTATCAGGAAGAACCATTCTGTTAAGCCACGAGTGGATAACACCGTCTCCCGGTCTGAGAGATACACCGCCTCTCTTGATAATAAACTGAGGAAGTGTAAGCTGTAGTTTAACATCGGCAGGCTTAGGATATGCTGCTGTATGGCAGAACGACTGCATAACGAGGTCAGCACCGAAGGAAAGAGCAGCAAGCTCTTTTATCTCGTCCCTTGTCATAGCACCTGTTGTGTCCTGAGAACCAACAGTAAGAACCTGAGGTTCCACATACATTCCCGGTCTAACTCCTTCCATACCACAGGCTCTACCGACCATTTTCTGGGCAAGGGTGTATCCTACTCCTTCCTTTTCAGGTGGCTGTTCGGGTCTTATAAATATCTGTTCTTCCGGCATACCAAGAGCTTCTCTTGCCTTCCTTGTCAGATTTCTACCTATTATCAGAGGAATTCTTCCTCCGGCTCTCACCTCATCAGGAAGAGTGTTAGGTTTAAGCTCAAAAGTTGCTACAACCTCTCCGTTCTTTACAATTTTTCCTTCGTACGGATATATATCGATAATATCTCCTGTTTCTAATTTTGAGACATCGGCTATTATCGGAAGACCACCTGAATCTTCCCATGTGTTGAAAAATATAGGAGCTATAACTCCGCCAATTACAACCCCGCCTCTTCTTTTGTTCGGAACATACGGAATATCCTCACCTATCCACCACATAAGAGAATTTGTTGCCGATTTTCTTGAAGAACCTGTTCCGACAACATCCCCGACAAAAGCAACAGGATGCCCTTTTTCTTTCAGCTTCTGTATTGTCTGAATAGCATCGGGCATTTTTGCCTGAAGCATAGAGAGGGCGTGAAGAGGAATATCACTTCTTGTAGATGCTTCTCTTGCAGGAGAAAGATCATCTGTGTTTGTCTCTCCCGGAACCTTAAAAACTGTTACTGTAATCTTTTCAGGAAGAGGCTCTTTTGAGGTGAACCATTCTGCATTAGCCCAGCTCTCGAGGACTTCCTGAGCGAACTTGTTGCCTGATTTTGCAAGTTCAACAACATCATTAAAATAATCATAAACGAGAAGAATATTTTTTAAAGCCTTTGCAGCTTCTTTTGCTATTTCTTCGTCTTCATGAGATAAAGCTTTTATAAGAGGCTCAACATTATACCCGCCGAGCATTGTACCCAATATCTGTACCGCATGTACAGGCGTTATCGCAGGAGACCTCTTGTTTCCTTCGATTATATCTGCGAGGAATTTAGCTTTTACAAACGCTGCATCGTCAACTCCTGGAGAAACTCTGTTGAGGAATAAATCCATCAGATACTCTTCTTCAACGATAGGAACCTGTTGGAGAAGTTCTACAAGCTCTTCCACCTGTTTAGCATTTAGCGGAAGAGGAGGAATACCTAATTTTGCTCTTTCTTCTACATGTTTCCTATATTCTTCTAAAAATCCCATGTACACACCTCTCCTTAAATTTTATTTAGAGCAAATTATTATAAGATATGGATTTATAGAAAATCAAACACTGTTTTATAAAAACTTTTACGATTATTAATTTTTACAAATTTTTATTAATTGAATTAAAATAAAAGGGCGGGGAGAAAAAAAGAAAAAAAATATGGAGGGAAGTCATGAATCTTCTCTTATCCCTTTTTATGGTGTTTTATGTCTTTACTAACTTCTCCTTTGCTGAAAATTATGTAGAGGGGGAGGTTATAGTAAAGCTGAAAAAAAGCTCTATATCCACCCAGAGTTTAAGAAAAAATCTTGTTTTTAAAACAGATCTGCCTGTTAAAATCCAGAAGGTCTTTCAGCACGACGAAACAAAAATCCTTCTTGTAAAGTCAGAAAGTATGACAACAGAAGAGCTTATAAAAGCCATTGAAAAAAATCCCCTTGTAGAGAAGGTTGAACCAAACTACATTGTGAAAATTGTTAAAACACCTAACGATGAAGTGTACACAAGCCCTTTTGCAAATCCTAACGAATACTGGGGATTCGAAAAGATAGATGCATTTGATGCATGGGATATTTCTACAGGCTCGAATGATACAGTTGTTGCTGTTTTAGATACAGGTATTGACTATAACCATCCAGATTTAAAGGAAAATATCTGGAGAAATGAAGCTGAATGTTCAGGTATACCAGGAGTCGATGATGATAATGATGGTTATATAGATGACTGTGTTGGTTATGATATGTACGATGGAGATAATGACCCTATGGATTATGATGACCATGGAACCCACGTATCGGGAATTATAGGTGCTGTTGGTAACAATAATATTGGCATTGCAGGGGTCAATTGGAAGGTAAAAATTCTTCCTTGCAAGATATTTAATGATGATGGAGACTCTACAAGTGTTTATGTAATTTTGAAATGCCTTGATTATATAGTAAAGCTAAAAGACAGAGGAGTTAATATTGTTGCTTCGAACAACTCCTGGGCTGGCGGAAAAGGTGTTTATTTAGGAGACCAGTTGAAGGATGCTATTCAGGAAACAATAAATAAAGGAATTCTATTTTTAACAGCAGCTGGAAATCAGGAAAGCAGCTATAATGAAAATAATGATGAAGTACCTGTCTATCCATGTAATTACCAGTTAGACAATGATGGGATAATATGTGTTGGAGCTACAGATATAAATGACCAGCTTCCCTGGTTTTCTTATTATGGTAAGGAATCTGTTGATTTAGCTGCACCGGGAGATGAGATTTACAGTACAGTTTCAGGAAACAGTATTCAGATTACAGGAAATGGTAGATACAGTTATATGAGTGGAACTTCAATGGCAACACCTTTTGTAACAGGTGCTGTTGCTCTGATTAAAAGTGTGTATGAAACTCTTAACTGGAAAGATATTAAAACAACAATTTTAGCCAATACAGATAAAATAAACTCTTTAAAAGATAAGACCTTCTCTGAAGGTAAATTAAATCTATACAAATGTTTGATAAACCCTTTAAAAGCTATTGATAATGATCTGGGAATAGAAATATCTACGGCATACACCATAAACAGAGTAAGTTATATTGATAATGATTTTGAGATAAAAGACAGAAATTACAATCTGTTTAGAAAACCGATACAGATAGATATTTCCACAGGATTGTCTTATGTGGATGTATCTCTTACTTTTGTAAAAGTACCTGCAAATGCTTATGTGGCTTTCTGTGATATTGGGACAAAAATATGTTATAAAATGGATAAAAATCTATGGAGCAGAAACGGAAACAGTTTCCAGATAAGACTCGAAAATAACGGTTATTTTGATTTTGATAACGATATAAGCAGGATAAAAACAGCTATAGCCTTTATTGTTCCAGAAACAATTGATTTACAGGATAGCAATGGTAGTGGTGGCGGTTGTTCTTTATCAAGAAATACAGACTTTGGAATATTTTTACCGTTTATAGTGTTAGGATTAACATTAGTATTTAGAAGGCTAATAAATAAGAGCAGTTAAAAAGTAATCTAAAATAAGGACAAGTACAGAAGAAATAACAACTGCAGTGGTGGTGGATTTTCCCACCCCTTCTGCTCCTCCTTTTGTTATATAACCAAAATAACAGGAAACAGTTGTTATTACCACAGCAAACCCAATAGATTTGTACAATCCTCCTATAATATCGTAAAGTTCTGTTAAATCTTTCATTTTTTCTATAAATAGATAAGGATTTATAGAATAAAGCTGCGTTCCTACAAAATAACCTCCAACTATCCCAGAGGCATAAGAGAGTATAACAAGGGATGGTACCATTATCACAGCTGCAATAAGTCTTGGAGAGATAAGATATCTAATAGGGTTAACAGCCATTACTTCAAGAGCATCAATCTGTTCCGTTATTCTCATTGTTCCAATATTAGCTGCCATAGCTGAACCAGAACGGGCGGTAACAAGTAATGCTACTAAAACAGGAGAAAGCTCCCTTGCTAAAGAAAGGGATACCAAAGCCCCAATTAAAAATTCAGCATTAAACTTATGAAATGTTGGATATGTTTCAACAACCAAAACACCACCTGTAAAAAAACCTGTTATCGCTATAAGTGGAGCTGCTGTAACACCTATCTCTTCCATATATTTGAGAATATGCTTTATCTTTGGAGGTTTTGTAATTGAAATAAAAAATGCCTGTAAGAAGAGAATTGTTGCATTTCCAACATGTTCCACAAAATTTTTGAATTTTCCCATTTAAATATCCACTATATCTTCATCTTCAAGTAATTCTAAATTTTCTCCTATTTCTTCAACATCAAAAGGTGGCTCTTCTATTATACCATCTGCCTCTTCAACAGCTTCATAATCACCTTTTGCAAGGTTTTCAAATCTTGTTATATCTTTTATAAAAGCAAGGTTTACTGTTCCTGTAGGTCCGTTTCTCTGTTTTGCTATTATTATCTCCGCAAGCCCCTCTTCTTCAGGCGTTGGATTTTTTTTGTAATACTCAGGTCTGTGTATAAACATAACAAGATCAGCATCTTGTTCGATACTGTTATGGACAATAATATCATTTGCTATAAAATTATGTGTCTCTTCCACTGTCATGTCATATACATCTTCAATTCCTATTTCTTTTATCTCTACAATTTCATCCCAGAGCAAATCTGAATTTGCAAGTTTATAAAGTATAGCTGTATTGAGAATATTTGCTATTTTTAATAACCTTTTTCTGGATACAGAATTTTTCATTAAGGAACTTCCACAGTAAGACATACTAAGCTCTTTTGCAAAATTCCTCCATGATATATTTCTGTATTTGTTTATATAGTAAGTCCATACTTCTTTAGGTATAGTGTCTATATTTGGATTTTCAGATTTCTCACTGAGAATCTTTATAAATTCCTTTATTTTTTCTCCTCTTTTACCAAAACATCCTATTTCTTTAAGGAACAATTCCTGATTTGATTTTCCATATATATAAACATTGTAAGAAGGTCTATAAGAACCTTTCCTACTTTTTCTTATTACAGATATTATTCCAAACTTCAGAAGAAGGTGCTGTAATTGATGGGCAAAGGTTTTACTTGTAGTGGAGTAGTATATAGATATATTTTCTTTTCCTTTTATTTTACTGACAGTTATAGAGCCATCTGTAGCCCATAAATGTTTTATAAAAAGACGAAGTTTATCTTTAGGTAAAGAAAATATAGAAGAGGGTATTACTTTTTCATATGAACGAACTCTTTCTATTCCTAATTTCTCAAACCAGTATGTAATAGGATGCTTTCTTTTATGAGTCAGTTTGTAAGGTGAAGTTAAATATAAATGATACCAATTATTTTGTTTTACAATCTTTGATTCTATGTTAAATAATTTTTTTGCAACTTCTGAAACTACATTTATATTCTCTATGTCTTCTGATGTGTAATGATAAGGTTGTTTTGGTAATATACATCCATCCCCTAAGAGATGGGCAATCAATATAACTTCCTCTTTTGATAAACTGTCCCTGGAATCTGTATTTATTATTCTTGGAACAGCTATTTTATCTCCTACTTTCAGTTTATCTAATCTACACCAGCCCTCTAACTTCAAAAATGGATGGTTTGCAGAAGCTTTTATTTCTCTACCAGTTCTTGTTTTTAAAAGATAAACTTTTTTTCTTCCTGAGTAGAATACTTTTGATACAAATGATTTTACTACCTTAAAATTTTTATCCATAGATAAAGTATAGAAACTCTTTCCAACCATATCTCTGATTGGATACAACCTTCCTGTATTTGCATCTATAACTAAAGTGTCTCCTGTCAAACATCCACTCTCTCTCAGGTCTGCAAGTTGAGGTCTTTTATCTGAACGGAGCTCTGCCTGACGTGAGAGCTGAGCCAATGCAACAACCGGAATTGAAAGTTCTTTGGCTATAGCTTTTAATCCCCTTGATATTTCAGCAACTTCCTGTTGTCTATTTTCTGTTCTTCTGTGGGAGCGCATAAGCTGGAGGTAATCAACAATAACCAGTTGTATATCCTTTTCTTTTTTTAACCTTCTTGCTTTTGCTCTTAAATCAAGGATAGAAAGAGAGGCTGTATCATCTATAAAAATTGGTGCAGATGAGAGCTCAACAGAGATTTCAGCAAGTTTCTCCATTTCTTCGGTACTTAAGAAACCGGAACGAACTTTTTTTAATGGTACCCGAGCCTCTAAAGATAACAGCCTCATAGCTATCTGTTCTTTTGACATTTCAAGGGAGAAAAAAGCTGAAGGGTACTTTTCAATAACAGAAACATTATGCATTATAGAAAGGGCAAAAGATGTTTTTCCCATAGCAGGTCTTGCAGCTATTATAACTAAATCTCCTGAATGAAAACCTGTTGTGAGTCTATCTAAGTCGTAAAAACCAGAAGGTATACCTGTTACAACTGTTTCCTTTTTAGAAAGCTCATTTATTATATGTAATGTATCTTTTATTACATCTTTAAGTTCATAGTAATGGGAGATAGTTCTCTCTTCATTTATTTTAAATATCTGACTTTCTGCTTCTTCTATAAGTTCATTTACATCGCTGTACTTTTTTGATTTCTGGATAATATTCTGAGCTATCTGAATGAGATTTCTTACAATGGATTTTTCTTTTACCTGTTTTGCTACAGTTTCAACAGTATTT
>CAYTOE010000069.1:0-8556 GCA_964439255.1 uncultured Aquificales bacterium | reverse complement strand
ACCTTATTCTTCCTAAAGAGGTAATAATAACCGTCTGCAAAGTTCACCAGAGATACTTTAACTTCCAAAAAGATGGAAAGCTTATTCCTAAGTTTTTAGCTTTTTCAAACACAGCTGTTCCAGACAGAAATGTCGTTCAAAATGGTTATGAAAAAGTTCTAAAAGCAAGACTTGAAGACGCTCTTTTCTTTTATGAAGAAGACCTTAAACATAACCTTGAAGATTTTTATCCAAAACTTGCAGGTATCCAGTTTCACCAGAAGTTAGGTTCTGTTTTAGACAAAGTAGAAAGAACAGGAAATATAGCTTCTGTGATTGCAGAAGAGATAGGTTACAAAAACCCAGAAGATTTAGAAAGGGCGAATAAACTTTCAAAATGCGACCTTCTAACTGAAATGGTGAAAGAGTTTGACGAGCTACAGGGAATAATGGGGATGCATTATGCATTGAAGCAGGGAGAAAAAGAGGAAGTGGCAAGGGCTATATATGAACATTACCTTCCAAAAACAGCTGATGATGAACTTCCTGAAACAGCTACAGGAACAATCCTTTCACTGTCAGATAAGCTTGACACAGTTATTTCTTTTATATCTGTGGGAGAAAAGCCAAAAGCAACTGCAGACCCATTTGGTATAAGAAGGGCAGCGATAGGAATAGTAAGACTACTTGTAGAAAAAGGTATAGATATTGATTTAGAAGATATACTCAATAAATTAAAGGAAGAAGCCAAGAAGAGAAAGATTTTAAAATTTGCAGAAATAAATAAGGATTGGAATCTTATCTTTGATGAGGAGGTAATTCCTGAAATTTTAGAATTTATTAAAGGTAGATTCATAGCATATCTTAGAGAAAAAGGTTTCAGTCAGGATATTATAAATGCTGTTGTTTCTGTAGGAAAATTCAATCCGTACAGAGATTTCCTCAAAGTTCAAACTATCCAATCTTTCAAAGAAAACCCAGAATTTAATGATGTTATGACTGTTTTCAAAAGAGTTGGAAGAATTATACCTGAAGGATTTGTTGAATCATTTTCAGAAGAAAACCTTAAAGAAAAAGAGGAAAAAGAGCTCTACACAGTGTTTGAAAATGTGAAAGACAGTTTCAACAGGGATATTTCTGAAAAAGAGTATGGAAAAGCTTTAAAAGAATTACTGAAACTGAAACCTTATATAGACAACTTTTTTGACAATGTTATGGTTATGGTTGAAGATGAAAAGCTCAGGAAAAACAGACTCTCTCTAATGAAGCTCATAGATAATATGTTTAAGAAAATAGCCGATTTTACTAAGATAACAACTTTATAAATGATAGATAGACAGGAGGATAAATTATGTCTGACAAAAAATTAGTTGTCTGGTTAAATGAAGTAGGAATGGAAGATGTTGAATTAGTTGGGGGAAAAAATGCTTCTTTAGGTGAAATGATTAAAGGACTATCTCCTATGGGAATAAAAATCCCGATGGGATTTGTTGTTACAGCTGATGCTTACAGATATTTCATTGATTACAACAACCTACAGGAAAAAATAAAGGAAGCTTTAAAAGGGTTAGATCCAAACAATGTGGAAGATTTAGCAAAAAGAGGCCTTACAGTAAGAGAAATGATAAAAGGTGGAAGATTCCCTGAAGACCTTAGAAAAGAGATTCTTGACTACTATGCCCAGCTTAGCGAAATGTACGGACTACACAGGGTTGATGTAGCTGTTCGTTCTTCTGCAACAGCTGAAGATTTACCTGATGCATCTTTCGCAGGTCAGCAGGATACTTACCTTAATATAAAAGGAGATGAAACCCTATTAAATGCTATTAGAAGCTGTTTTGCCTCTCTATTTACAGATAGGGCTATTTCTTACAGGGAATCCTTTGGATTTGACCATTTTGCTATAGGTCTTGCTGTTGGTGTTCAAAAAATGGTTCGTTCTGACCTTGCAGCAGCAGGTGTTGGTTTTTCACTTGATACAGAAAGTGGATTTAAGGATGTTGTTCTTATAAATGGTTCTTATGGGCTTGGGGAAATGGTTGTTCAGGGTGCTGTTACACCAGATGAGTGGCTTGTATTTAAACCAACCTTTAAACAGGGATACGAAGCTATTATAGAAAAGAAGCTTGGTAAGAAAACACATAAGATGGTTTATGGAACAACTGAAGAAGAAAGGGTAAAAATCGTTCCTGTCCCTGAAGAAAAACAAAAACAGTTCTGTCTTACAGATGAAGAGGTTTTAAAACTTGCAGACTGGATAATGAAAATAGAAGAGTACTACTCAAACAAATACAATAAATGGACTCCTATGGATGTTGAATGGGCAAAAGATGGTGAAATAGATGAACTTTTTATTGTTCAGGCAAGACCTGAAACTATACATTCAAGAAAAGACCATTCAAAAATAACAGTTTACAAAATAACAGAGCCTTATGAAGAAAGAACAAAAAAAGTTCTTGTTCAGGGAATAGCGGTTGGCGATAAAGTTGCGACAGGAAATGTAAAACTCATGTATTCACTTGAGGATGCAAAGGATTTCAAACCGGGAGATGTTTTAGTAACAGATATGACTGACCCTGATTGGGAACCAATCATGAAACAGGCCGCTGCAATAGTTACAAATAGAGGTGGAAGGACATGTCACGCAGCTATTGTAGCAAGGGAACTTGGTGTTCCTGCTGTTGTTGGAACAGGAAACGCAACAGAGGTTTTAAAAGATGGACAGCTTGTTACAGTTTCATGTGCTGAAGGAGATGTAGGTTATGTTTATGATGGAAAAATTGATTACGAAGTTGAAGAGGTTGATATAAACAGCCTTCCTAAAACAAAAACCCCAATTATGATGAACGTTGCATCACCAGAAGGAGCTTTTGATTTCTCTTTTCTACCAAATGCTGGTGTTGGACTTGCAAGGGAGGAGTTTATAATAAACAACTACATAGGCATACACCCCCTCGCCCTTATAAAGTTTGATGAAATAAAAGAAAAAGACCCAGAGCTTGCAAAAATCATAGAAGATAAAACCTTTGGTTATGACAATAAAGAGGAGTACTACATTAAGAAGCTGTCTTATGGAATAGCAAGAATTGCAGCTGCATTTTATCCTAAACCTGTTATCGTTAGATTCTCTGACTTTAAATCAAATGAATATGCGAATCTTATAGGTGGAAAGTATTTTGAACCTGTTGAAGAAAACCCTATGATTGGATGGAGAGGAGCTTCAAGATACTACTCAGAGACATTCAAGCCTGCTTTTGGTCTTGAGTGTAAGGCTATTCTTAGAGTTAGAAACAAAATGGGTTTAACAAATGTAAAAGTTATGGTTCCTTTCTGTAGAACACCTGAAGAAGGAGAAAAAGTCCTGAAGGTGATGGAAGAGTACGGATTGAAAAAAGGAGATAATGGACTTGAAGTTTACGTAATGTGTGAGCTTCCATCTAACGTAGTACTTGCAGACAAGTTTTCAGAACATTTTGATGGTTTTTCAATAGGTTCAAATGACCTTACCCAGTTAACCCTTGGATTAGACAGGGATTCATCCCTTGTTGCCCATATATACGATGAAAGAAATGAGGCTGTAAAAAGACTCATAGCACAGGTTATAAAAACAGCAAAGGAAAATGGAAGAAAAATAGGTATATGTGGACAGGGACCTTCTGATTATCCAGATTTTGCACAGTTTTTAGTTGAACAGGGTATAGACACCATTTCTATAAATCCAGATGCTGTACTAAAAACAACAAAAGCTATTTATGAAATAGAAAAAAAGTTAGGACTCCACACTGAAGTTAAATAAATCTTCTAACAGGTGGCTCTAAAGCCACCTGCTTTTTCACCGAATATATAAATTAGATGCCTGTTTGTATTAGTATTTCTATATTTAAGATAATATGATGTGGAGATTAGAGTATGAACTTATCCAATATATTTAAATTTTTTTCTTTTTTATCTCCTAAGGAGAAATTATCTCTTGGAATACAGCTTGATAAGAATTTTGCAAGGATTGTAGCCCTTGAGAAAGAAGGAAAAGAGTTCATACTTCCTATAATGCCTTTCGAGATAGAACTTCCAGAAGATGCTGAGCAGGCAGGTTTAATAATAAGGGATGAACTTGATAAGAGAGAAATAAAAGTAAAAAATGCTGTTGTTAGTGTTCCTATAGGTTCAACCCTTTACAAAACACTAAAACTTCCAAAACTGACCCCTCAGGAACTTGAGGAAGCTGTAGAGTGGAATATAAGGGAAGATATTAAAAGTTTAAAAGGTAGCACAGTTTACGATTATGACATTGTAAGTGAAGAAGAAGATGTTTATAACATCTTAGTTGTAATAGCAAAAATAGATGAAATAGAGGATGCAAAAGATATCCTTTACTATGCTGGAATAACACCTGATATTATTGATTCTGAAGGTATAGCTCTGATAAATATAGCCAATCTTCAGAAAGAAAAAGACCCAGCCCTTAGAGATGAGGCAAATTTGTGCATATTACATTTAGATTACAACGATTCCTATCTTGTTTTTTTCCATAACAGTATTTTTGTTCAGACTTTAAACTTTGATGCCAAAAAGTACGAAGAAGTTAATCCAAATGAAAAAGAAAAGATAGTGGATAAACTGATAAAAGAGATAAATTACTTTTTCTTAACTATAAGCGAACCTAAAAGCATTTTTACTTCAGGGTTGTTTGTAAGATATCCGGAAATACAGGCTTACATGCAGCTCAAGTTTTCGACAAGATTTGCACTTATTGAGCTTGACCCAGCTAAAGCTTTGAATATCGAATACGAAGGAAAAACACCTCTTAGCTTATATACAGTTCCTTTTGGTCTTGCTTATAGGAGATTTGAAAATGATCAAGATTAATCTTAATCCAGAAAAAAGAAAGGCAAAAGCAAAGAGAAAGCTGAGTTTAGCTTTACCAAAGAAAGGTGTAGGTATAGCTGTACCTAAGAAAAATTTAATTTTTATTGCTATACCTGTTGTTATCCTAACCGCTGAATTTGCCTACTTACTTCTTCTTAATGTTGAAATTAAGAAGTTTGAGAATAAAAAACGTTATCTTTTAGCAGAGAAAACCAAGTACAGAGTAGCTAAAAGACAGATAGACCTTCTAAAAAGAAAAATAGTTGAAGCCGAAAAAATAAAAGATAATGTTGCTTTAAAAATAAAAATATACAACAAACTTGCACAGGAAAAAACAGATTTCGGGAAGATATTGGTTGCTATATCGAAGAGTATTCCAGATGGTGTATGGCTAACAAAACTGGATATAACAAGGAAGAAAACAAACTTAAAAGGATACACATTTGACCCAAAATTTATTTCCACTTTTTATAAAAATCTTCAACCTTACTATGAGGTAATAAATTTCAAGTCAACTAAGAGAAGTGGTAAAGGTAAACCGCTTGTTTTTTACCAGTTTGATTTTGATATGAAAGACTGGAAATTGTCCGAAAGGTCTTCTAAAGAAGGTAGGGGGAATAGACCTTGAATTTTGAGAATTTAAAAGCCCAGTGGGCTGAACTTCCTGACTGGCAAAAGATACTTTTTGTTTCTGTTGTTACATTTGCTATAGCATACATGATATACTTCCTTTTTATAGGAGATCAGATTTTAAGAAAGAACAACCTCGAAAGAGAAGTTAACGGGCTTCAAAGGGAAGTTGAAAGACTTAAGATGGCATCCAAACCTGAAATTAAAAAAAGACTTACAAAAAAACTTAAAGAACTTGAAAGGGAAATAGAGCAGCTAAACAAAAAACTTTCAGAGTTAAAAAATATAATTCCAGAAAAAGAAAATCCCCAGTATCTTTTAACTTTTATTTCTTCAGAGGTTGAATCTAATGGATTGATTTTAGATAGCTTTGAGATATCAAAACCGGAAGATGTTGTTTTATCTCTGAAAAACAAAAATAAAGAAATCAGGGTTGTAAAGAAAACAAGAAGAACATCTAAAAGAGAAATAAAACTGAAAAGAATAACCTTAACTGTAAAATTGTTCGGGGATTTGAGATCTCTCTACAGTTTTATAGAGGATTTGGGAAAAAGCGAAAGGTATATAAGGGTTGATAAAGTATCTATAAATAAAGATAAAAGTAGTTTACTTTCTATTGAATTACAAATATCAACATTTTATTTGCCTGAAAGGAGCTAAAAATGAGATTAATACTGGTATTATTTGTCTTATTTATTATGGTTGTTCAGTCTAAAGCCGAAAGCAGCGATATTTTCACAGAACTTAGAAATACTGTAGGATATATAAAACTTGCAAATGGAGTTAACTATTTGATTGTGGAATCTAAAGACGGAGCGAAATTAATCAGAACAAAAAAAGACCCCGAAAAGATACTAAAAGGAAGTATAGGTATTTCTAAGGAAGACCTAAAAAACCTTGGAGAGTGATCAGGTGATGAGAAGAGTATTTACTGCTTTAATACTGGTTTTATTAATAAGTGCAACCGGATTTGCCCAGAGTAGTAAAATAACAGCTGAGTTTTTTGGGGCAACACTGGGAACTGTTATTGATGCTATATCAAAGATATCAAACAGAAACATTATCTGGAGTAAAGGAGCAGTAAGTAAAAAAGGAAACAAGGTTTATATGTCTTTCAGAAAACCTGTTGATGTGGACACTATTTTTAAACTTACATTGAAAAGTAACGGTCTGACATACATAAAACATGGAAATATATATGAGATAAAACTTGCAGATTCAAGGTTGTTTACTCTTCCTCCAACTGTTGCAAAATACCTTGGAAAAAACGTTTTTGATGGTCTTGTTGAGCTTATTCAGAGTAATGTTTCAGACACAGCTGAGGTAAAGGTTTACAAAACAGGAAATGCTATTGAAGTATGGGATACCAAGGATAACATATCTAAGCTAAGTACCCTCGTAGAAGAATACACAAAGCCAATTCTTGAAGAAGCAGAGAGATTAGCCAAATCAGAGGAAGAGAAAATCCAGAGACTCAGAGAGTTAGAAGCGAAAAAAGCTGAGATGGAATCTCTCCTTGTAAAAAAAGAAGTTATAGTTGACCCAGAGAAATTTAAAGAAATAGAGGATCTTTTAATAAGTGCTTTATCTTCCTATGGAAGCTATAAATATGACCCAAAAACAGGAAAATTAACAGTTATTGAGATGAAAACAAACCTTCCAAAAATATCAAAAATAATAGCAAAAGCTCAAAGAATAAATATAAAAACAAAATGTTACTATGTCAGAGCTTTAGAGCCAGCAGAGCTACTTATGACAATAAAAGAAAACTACCTTTCAAGATACGGTTCTATCATATTTAAATCAAAAGAGGTTTCAAAAGCTGTAGGTGTTGAAACAACAATGCCTACTTCTACAACAGCAGGTACTGTCCAGAGGGGATTGGCTCAGGAAAGGGAAAAAAATATTATAACTTCTTTACCTAAATTATGCATAACAGATAAGCCAGAAATTATTGAGAAGATATACAAAGACTTTTCTGAACTTTTATTAAAAAGGCCGTACCAGATTGCTATAGAAGCAAGAATCGTTCAGATAGAATCAGGTTATAAAAAAGATTTAGGTATCCAGTGGAGCGCTCTATCTACAGGCTCAGTTGGAAATTGGGGATTCACAACAGGACCAGGAAGTACACCATTCATGTTTGACTTTCCTGCAAACAATGTTGCTCCTGGAAGAGGTGCTTCTATAGCTATAGGTATACTGAACACTCCTAATTTCAGTCTTGACCTTCAGCTTTCTGCTTTAGAACAGATAGGAAAATCAAAACTCCTTTCAAGACCAAAAATAGTTACAATAGATGGTGAAGGCGCTGAAATATCACAGGGTATAGAAGTTCCTTACCAGTCCTCATCTGCCCAGTACGGAACCAATGTTCAGTTTAAAGAAGCTGTTCTTAAACTTAACGTTATTCCAAGAACAACCCCAGATGGAAATATTATTATGAATATAGAACTCACACAGGACTTTCCAGATTTTGGAAAAGCTGTTAACGGTCAACCTCCTATAACAACAAAGTCAATAACAAGTAAGGTCATAGCTAAAGATGGTTCTACAATCGTTATAGGTGGAATACTTGAAAAGTCTGAAGAAGTTTCTGAAGCTGGAGTTCCTGGCCTAAGAAGGGTTCCAATATTTGGATGGCTGTTTAAAAACAAATCAATAAACATAACAAACAAAGAACTTCTCATATTCATAACACCAAAAATCATTTATGAGTAAGGAGAGTGCTTATATGGGTATAAAAAGAATACTGTTTCTTGTAGCTCTTTTTACAGGTGTTTTGAGCTATCTCTCCTGTGGAACAGGGGGAAGTTCAGATGCTGGTATATCTGTTGTTATTTCAGCAACAGCTGCGAACTACACTCAGGTTGACCTTATAAACAAAATAGATAATGATGAGAATGGTATATGTGAAAGTTATACTATACCCACAGATGATTTTATAGAGGTTAGCTTCAAATCCACAATTCCGAAAGATATAAAAATACAGCCATCAGATGTTCTTACAAGCAGATGTGAGCTTACATATAGACCAAAAACAAAAAATATCCCAGTTTTACATGAAACTGTTAACTGTAG